>CAXRHS010000596.1:0-14198 GCA_964230235.1 Myxococcota bacterium | reverse complement strand
AAGGGTAGCCGAGCCTGCCGGGGCAAGCAATCGGAATTTGGGTGCCAGTCGGGCGATCGCTGAGCCGTGCCAACAAGCCAAGCGTTGACGGCGAACGGCGAACCCGCGCGACACCGCCGGTGAGGCCGTTGTGCTTGGAGGACTTGGAAGGCCCGCCGAAGGCGCAGCGCCGCCAGCCCGGCTGCCCGCAAGTGCTGCTGGCCAGGAGACGCCTGAATGCGCGGCCACAGGTGCAGCCAACCAGCGGTGTCGCCCGCCTTTTCAAGCGGTTGCACGTCCTGGAGGCGGCACCCTCGCTGGCACCGTCACAAACACTCGCAGATGGGCCGCGCCCGCAGATCGGCGTGCTAGGGATTGCCCGTCGCTTCGCTTTGCTCGGCGGGTGGTTCCGGCGGACCACCGCCGTGGCGATCGTTGTGGCGCGCCAGTTCTTCGTCCGAGAGCGGAAAGGCCAGCGACGCGCCCACGCCAGCGGCGAGAATCACCGCGATGATCCCCAACGACACCGCGGGCGCGATGTGGACATGGTGCGAGGCCAGCATTTTGACGCCGATAAACGCCATCAACACCACCAGCGAGTGCTTGAGATGGTGGAAGCGCCCCAGCATCCCCGCCAGCGCGAAATACAGCGACCGCAAGCCCATGATCGCAAAGATGTTGGATGTGAACACCAGGAACGGGTCTGTGGTCACCGCGAACACGGCCGGGATAGAGTCCACCGCGAAAAGCACATCGGTGGACTCAATCAGCAGCAACACCAGAAACAGCGGCGTCATTGCGCGACGGCCATCTGGCAGCTGTACAAAGAACTTCGCACCGTCCATCTTGGGGGCAATCGGGTAGAAGCGCTTGGCCCAGCGAACGATGGCGCTATCGTTGGGGTCAAACGACTCGTCGTCTTTCGACAGCGCCATCTTGACGGCGCTCAGGATCAAGATGCCGCCGAACACGTAGATCATCCACGTGAACTGGCGAATGAGCGCGGTACCGGCGCCGATCATGACGCCGCGCAGCACCAGCGCGCCGAGGATGCCCCAAAACAGCACGCGGTGCTGGTAGAGCCTCGGAACGCGAAACGCCGCGATGATGAGCGCGATGACGAAGATGTTGTCGACGGACAGCGAGTACTCGACGAGGTAGCCGGTCAGGTACAGGACGGCGGCACTGCCACCCGTCAACGGTTCTGCGCCCAGGCCCAGGTTGCCAATGTGCTGGTCGTACAAAAAGTACACGGCGACCATGAAGGCCATCGACACCGCGACCCATACGCCTGTCCAGCGCAGGGCTTCGCGAAAGCCAATGACATGGTCTTTTTTGTTCAAGACGCCCAGGTCCAACGCCAGGATGCCGCAGACGAGCAGCAGAAAGCCGGACCAGATGAGCAATTCCATCGCCTGTACCTGTCGGTGCCCGGTAGTCGGCCGCCGCGTGACTTAGGGCCCGTGTAACAACAAGTCGATCGACACAAGCGCGGAGCGGAGCGGCGAGTCGACTTGCAAAGTCGCGAGCTTGCGACCCAGCTGCAAAGCAACCGGCCAACGTGGAAAATCGAACAGATTCTTCACAGGCCCTTACCGGCGCGGCTGGGCAGCGCGACAGACCCGGGGGCGCGCGCAAGGGCCGGCAAGGTAGGCGACGACCCGGTAATGTCAAATCGGTGAGCGCCAATCCGGCGAAATTGACGGCCGTTACGCCTGCACCACCACCCAGCCGCGAATCGGCACCACCCGCACCTCTGGGGCATTGGGGCACGCCGCGACTTCTTGCAAAAAACCCGCGAGGTCGTTGCTCAGGATCTGGCGCGGCGGGCCGTCAATGGGTGTCCAAAACGGGTCCCAGTGACACGGCACGACCACCTTGGGCCGCAACGCCGCCACCGCCCGCCGGGTGAAATCGCGGACCGATTGGCGGCCGATGGTGCAGCACAAAAGCACATCGGCCTGCACACCCGCGAGTTCGGACTCGACCAGGTTCGACGAGCCCAAGTGGTAGACGCTGCCGCCGGCACACTGCAGCTGCAAGCCCAAGGTCAGGCCGACCCGCCACTGCGTATACCGCGCGGGCCCGCGCAGCACTTGTTCGATGCGCCCTGGCAACGGCACCCGCCCGGCGAAAAGAGGACTGTGGGCGCTTTTGACCGCGCGCAACGCAAACGGCCCTTGCACGAACGACTCGCCTTCGCCGCGCAACTCGGTCAGCTGGTCGTCGCTCAAACCGTAGCCGCGGCACCAGTTCAGCGTATCGCTGGACCCGTAGACCCGGGCACCGTGCAGGCGGGCGACGGCCGGCGCGTCGAGCGCGTGGTCAAAGTGCGAGTGACCGACCGCCACCGCGTGGGCGATATCCACCTCGGCCCGTATGCGGTCCAGCTTGGGCTCGATCGCAGACAAGGCCAGCTCGCCAAGCGAATGTCTGGACAGGTGCGGGTCGAGCCACACGTGGTGCCCGCGCGACAGCACCCGAAATCCGGCGGTGCCCAGCCACTGTACGGCCAGCCCAACGTCGTCGGCGGGCCGCGGATCCGGGCGAAACCAGGCTGGGTCGACGCGGGTGGTCCAGCGGCTCATATCGGGCTCCGCATTGGCGCTTCAGCGTGTTTGAGCGTACTTGTACTTGACCGCCGCGTCGATGACGACTGCGGGCTCGGCCGGGTTCGGCTGCACTTCAGCCTGGGCCGAACCTTTGAGCAGGTACGTGATGGGGTGCATCACCGCGCCCACGGCTTTGCGGGCGGCCCACGGCAAGTCGGCGAGATCGTCGTCGCGACCGACCTGCTTTTCACCGGTGAGCTTGATGGCCGCCCGCGCATTGCCACGCTTGGCCAGCACGCTCACGCTGTACGGAATCCGGTAGTCGGTGGCCGAGTCGATCTTCTCCATTTCGCGTGTTTCTTTGTGCACTTCAGCGGCAACGGTCTTGCCCTTGCCGGAGGCGACCAGAAAGCCAAGCGGCCGACCGCCGCGGTCTTTGGGCAGCACGATGTAGTCGATGACCAGGTGCGGCGTGCCGAAGTGGAAAAGCTGGACGCTGCGGTCGTAGATCTGGTGGGCGGTGGTGGTCGACGCCTCGTGGACGGCGTAGGCAGTCGCGGTGCCTTCCCAGGTCTTGCCGCTGGCCTGCGCGCAGTTCACGGTGACTTTGCCCATTGGCACCATCAACTCGCGCCAGGTGTAACCGCTGCTGTTCTTGTCGGTGACCGAAAACGGCGACATGCCGCTCGATAGCACCACGGTGCCTGTGGTCGACCCGAAGTCGAAGGTCGCGGTCAACTGACCGCCAGCAGAGGCGAGCGCGTGTTTGCCGGCTTTCAAGCCCAGCTTGCCGGCTTCCAGGGTGTAGCTGCCCTTTTGAAACGTCTCCTTGCCGTAGAACGTGCCCTGCGGGGACTCCTGGCGAAAGGTGACCTCGAGGGCACTTTTGCGAAATCCGGCATTGGCGATGGCGAAGCGGACGAACGTCTCGTGGCCAGCGCCCGACCGCGCGCGAATGGTGACGTGCTCAACGGCCTGGCTGTTGTCTGCGAACTCGGCCTTGGCGAACTGCCACGGCGTAGTCGCGACGGCGGCGTGGGCCAGCGCCGGCACGGCGAACAGGATCAGGACCAACAAAGTGCGAAGGGTGCAGAGCAGGTGCATCGGATTCACGTGGCTACAACAAACCGGCCGGTGCGGCGGTTGCGCGACAACGCCGGCCTGCGCGCGAACATTCAGACGGCGGCCGAGGCTGCAAGTTGGCCGCACGCGCCACCGATGTCGCGGCCGTGCGGGTGACGCACCATCGCGCGAATGCCCGCCGCGAGCAAGCGACGGTGCAGCGCCTGCACCCGTTCGATTGGCGGCGTGCGCAGTTGCGGATCGGGGCCCGGGTTGGCGACGATGAGGTTCAAGCGCACGGGCAGGCCATCGAGCCATCCCAACAACAGGTCGGCGTCCTTGTCGCTGTCGTTCTGTCCGTCGAAAACGATGTACTCGACCAGCACATCGCGACCGGGCGGCAGGTGGGTCAACAGCGCGGCTTTGAGCGCCGCCAGATCGCATCTGGCGTTGACCGGCATCCAGCGCGCGCGGCGGGCGTCGTCGGGCGCGTTCAGGCTCACCGCAAGGTTGGCGCGCACTTTTGCAAAGAATGCCGACAGCTTCCAGGCGACGCCGACCGTGCTGACGGTGATGCGCCGCCACGACAGGCCGCCGGCGATGGGATCACCGATGACGGCCACGGCGTCGGCCACGGCGTCGAGGTTGTCGAGCGGCTCGCCCATGCCCATGAACACGACGTTGCTGATCGGCGGTCGGCGGCCGCGGACTGGCTCCCAAACGGCGCGCGCCGCAAGCAATTGCCCCGCGATCTCAGCCGCATCCAGGTTGCGCAACAAGCCCAGTCGCCCCGTCTCGCAAAACGTACAGCGCCGACCGCAACCGACCTGGCTGGACACACACAAAGTGGTGCGGTCGCCATCGGTGGCCGGAATGACCACGCTCTCGACCAGCGCGCCGTCGGCCAGCGCCACCAGCAGCTTGTGGGTGCCGTCGGCCGCTGCCGCAACTTCGCGTACCGCGACCGGGTCCGGCGCGGTCAGCACTTCTTGCGCCACAGCGCGCGCCTGACGCCCCAACTGAGCCAGCGCCTCGGGCCAGGCTTGCTGGTGGCGCCACAGCGCCGTTGTCAGCAGGTGGACGGCGAGACGCGCCTGCTGCGGCCGCAAGCCGCGTTCTTGCAGCAGCGCGCGCAACCGCGCGGGCGGCGTACCCAAGACACAAGCCATGGCCTACCGCAGATCGGCGAGATCGGCGCGCACCAGCGCGTCTTGCACCGAATACGGCGGGGCGTCGGCGGCCGGGCGCACGTAGGTGCCGTCACCTTGCAGCAGCCAGGCCCCCATGGTGTCGTGCAGCGGCGCATCGAGGCACTGGGCCTTGATCTTGCGCCGCAATTCGGGATCGTCGAGCGGAAAGGCGACCTCGACCCGGCGGTGCAGGTTGCGCTCCATCCAGTCGGCGCTGCTGCAGTACAGCTCTTGCCGCCCCTCGAACCACCAGCACCGCGCGTGCTCCAGAAATCGGCCAACCAGTCCGCGCACGCGGATGTTGTCCGACAGCCCAGGAACGCCGGGACGCAAACAGCAGATTCCGCGCACGACCAGGTCCACTGGCACGCCGGCCTGGCTGGCCCGGTAAAGCGCCGCAATCACCTGGGGTTCGGTCAGGGCGTTCATCTTGGCGCGAATCCCGCTCGGCTGGCCGTTTTGCGCCGCCGCCGCCTCTTCGTCGATGCGCGCGATGAGCGCCGGCTGCAGCGTAAATGGGCTCTGCAACAAGCGTTTGAGCGGGCGAACGCCCCCCAGACCGGTCAGGGTCAAAAACACCTGGTGCACGTCTTCGGCCAGCAGCGGGTCGCAGGTCAGCAGGCTGACGTCGGTGTACAGCCGCGCCGTGACCGGGTGGTAGTTGCCGGTGCCCAGGTGCACGTAGCGCCGCAGCCTTTGCGCCTCGCGCCGCACGACCAGCATCATCTTGGCGTGGGTCTTGTGCCCGACCACGCCGTAGACCACGTTGGCGCCCGCGTTTTGCAACTCCGTCGCCAGATCGATGTTGGCCGCCTCGTCAAAGCGCGCGCGCAACTCGACCACCGCGGTGACGTCCTTGCCGGCGCGCGCGGCGTCGATGAGAGCCCGCGCAAACGGCGAACTCGGCCCGGTGCGGTACAGCGTCATCTTGATCGCCAGCACATCGGCATCGGCGGCCGCCTGGCGCACGAACTCCAACACCGGCGCCGCCGAGTCGTACGGGTGGTGCAGCACTACCGGCGTGTCGCGCAGCACCCGGAACATGCCGCCCTTGCCGTCCATCGCTTTGCCCTGCAAAAGCACAGGGATGCGCGGCACATGCGGCGGCCACCGCAGGTCGGGACGGTCGGCGAGATCGATGAGCGCGGCCAGACGGTGCAGGTTGTCGGGTCCTGGGACGCGGTACAGCTCGGCGTCGGTCAGCTCAAACTGCGCCAGCAGAAAGCGCGCCATCTCGGGCGTACACTGTTCGCCCACTTCCAGCCGAACGGCGTCGCCGTCGTTTCTGCGGTTCAGTTCACCCTTGAGGGCTTCGAGCAGGTCGTCGGTTTCTTCCTCGGCGACGAACAGATCGGAGTCGCGCGTGATGCGAAACGGCGCGCAGCCGGCCACCGACATGCCGGGAAACAGGTCGCCGATAAACGTCTGCACGACCGTGGACAACAGCGCGAAATCGCGGGTATTGCCGTCTGAACCAGCGGGCAGGCGCAGCACGCGGGGCAGCGACCGCGGCACTTGCACCACCGCGATGCCCGAACGCCGCCCGAACGCATCGGCGCCGTCGAGCGACACGATGAGCACGAAGTTCTTGTTCTGCACATGCGGGAACGGGTGCACCGGGTCCAGGCCGATCGGCGTCAACACCGGCAGCACGTCGCTGGAGAAGTAGTCGCGCAGCCACTGCCGCTGTGTCGCCGACCAGGAATCTTCGCGGAGCAACCGCAGGCCAGCGACTTCAAGCGCGGGCAGCAGTTCACTTTGCAGGACACGGTATTGCTCGGCCACCAGTCGATGGGCCTCGTCCGCGACCAGATCGAGAATCTCTTGCGCGGACCGGCCATCGGGGCTTTTGGCGGCGAGGCCGTACACGACCTGCTGCTGCAAGCGCGACACACGAATCTCAAAGAATTCGTCGAGGTTGGACGAGGAGATGGTCAAGAACCGCAGCCGCTCGAGCAGCGGCACCGCCGGATCGCGCGCTTGCGCAAGCACGCGCGTGTTGAACGCCAGTCGACTCAGTTCGCGGTTGAGAAACTGGTGCGGCCCGGGGATTTCGTGGCTGCCCGGCATGCCCACCGCGATGAACTGACCGGAAGGGGATTGCGAAATCGCCGCACGCTCACCGGAACCGAACGAATCGAACGCTGCGGCGCCACCGGCGCGGTCAAAGTGATCTGGATCGACGATCATGCGGTCTGAACGGGCAGCTCACGTGGCCCACCGGCCAGTATGCCACAGAATGGGTGAAAAAGCGCGTATTTGTGGGAAAGTGCAGCGGGCAGGGCTGGTTGACAGACTGGGGCGACTGGCGCATCATTTTGCGTCGAATTTTCGCCAAGGACCAAGCCCGCTGCGGCCAGTCTTGCGAAACTCGGACGAAATTTCTGCATCGCGGCCGCGCGAAGCGGCCAGGAGTCGATCATGGTTCGCTGGACAAACGTGTTGGCCTAGGCGTTGTGTGCCGTGACTGGCGCTGCGTGCCTTTCAGGTGGTGGCGGAGGCGGCGGTGGCGGTGGCGGCGGCACCGGCGCGGGCGGCACCGGCTCGGGCAACGACGCAACCTCCGGCGGCACATCAGATACCTCGACAGGCGGCGGCACCGGCACAACCGACACCAGTTCAAGCACGGGGACGACCGATAGCGGCGGCGGCACCTCGACAGCCAAGTGCTTTGGCGATTTTTCGCTGATGTCCACGCCGTTCAACTCCGGCGACAGCAAACAAGTCGGCGCCAAGTGCGACGGTTCGGTGCCGAAGAATTGTCCCAAAGGCGAGTCGATCAAGTTCAACGACACCGGTGAGTGCATCTGCATCATCGGCTGCGACAAGTTCGCCACGCCAATCCCAGTCGGCGGCAACTGCAACGAGTCCGGCACCTGGAAGTGCCTGGAAATCGTCAGCACCAACGGCAGCAACAAGATGAAGGCGTGCGTCAACGTCGGCTGGGGCCTGGGCCACACGGGCGCGTCTACCAGTTCCGGTGGCAGCGACGGCGGGTCCACGGGCAGCGACACCACCACGCCGCCCAAAGACACCAGCGGGCCGACCTGCAAGCAGGCGGGCGCATCGTGCGAGGTCAACAGCGAGTGCTGCTCCAAGCAGTGCGACCCGGACTTCGGCGACTGCCAGTAAGGGCCTGTAAAAGAACAAGTCGATCGACACGGGCGCGGAGCGGAGCGGCGAGTCGACTTGCAAAGTCGCGAGCTTGCGACCCACTTGGCAAGCAACGGGCCAACGTGGAAAATCGAATAGATTTTGCACGGGCCCTAAGCGACGGACATCTGGACATTTCTCCTCCACTGCAGCTGTAGTCTGGCTGGTGGCGCGCACAAGCGCGACGTCGATTTGAATGCGAGGCCCGACTCCGCAGCGGTGACGATCGACTTTTGTGGTCGCAAGCCATTGCTGACGACGCTCACGTCTGCCGAATAGCCAAGCGCCGCGCAAATGTGCGAAATGATGCCGGCTAGGTTATGTGATCTTGCGTTTTGCGCCGAGCGCGCTAGACAATCGCACTGCGGCTTCTTGCCGCATGGAACCGCTGGTGGCAATTCCCTTGAGCAAGACCGATCCCGCGGCTGGCCCGCCGTTGGCAGAAGGCGGCGACCTCGACGGCCCGACCCTGCCGACGATTGTCGCGCGCGGCTTGTCGAACGCGGCGCCGACTGCCCCCACGTCGATGCGGCCGCCGAGTGCGGGGCGCGATTTGTCGCCCATGCCGAGCACCGCGCGTGGCGGCGCAACAGTCAACGACTCGGAGTCGATCGGTACGCTGACCTCAAGCGGCCCGCGCGCGTACACGGCGGGAAGCGTGCGCCCCATCAGTCAGCCTGGCATCGACCTGACTGCGGCGCGGCCGGCCCGGCCCATGAGCCAACCAGCGCATGACCCGATGCGGCCGCCGCCGCGGCCGCTCACTCAGCACGCCAACGACTCAATGCACCCGCCGGGCCGACGAATCAGCCAACCTGCGCACGACCCGATGCAGGCGACGCCCTCGGCAGTCAGCCGACCAGCGTTCGACCCTTTTGGCGCCGTGCGGCGGGCGCCTTCCAGCCAACCCGGAACTGACCCGGCCACGGCGCCTAACGGGCAACCGGTGAGCCACTCGGTTGTCGCGTCCATGGCACCACAGAACCAGCGGCCTGCGACCCCGCAAGCAATTACCGTCGGCGGCGTGCGGACGACAGCGGGCGCGCCCACCTATCGATCAGAGTCGACGGCGCCGCGCCCGATCAGCCAGTCTGGGGCGGATCCATTCGCGGCACAGCGGCACGCAGCGCCGGTGAGTCAGCCGGGCGGCGACCCGTTTGCGGCGCGGCAGCCCGGCCCATTCGGGATGCGCGACCCGATTACGGGCAGCCCCTCGGGCATGCCTGTCAGCCAGCCCAGCCTTGACCCCTTCCAACCGCGCGCGCCCATGATTCCGCCCAATGCCGGACCGGTGTCGCGACCGGCAATGGACCCGTTTGCCCCGCGCGGCGGGGCGGCGCCGATCAGCAAACCCGCGAGTGATCCGTTTGCGGGTCGACCGCCCGCCACGCCGATCAGCCGACCTTCGTCGGATCCGTTTGGCACCTTTCGGCCGGGGGCGGCGGCCGGACCGGACGTGGACCCAGAATTCGCGTTGCTGATTCGAACCATGCCATTTGCCACACCGTTGTCGGACGGCGAACTGCGCGGCCTGTCGGCACTGATGCGGCGCAAGTCCTACACCGCCGGCGAAGTCGTAGTCCGCCAAGGCCTACCCGCGGAGCAGGGTGCCATTGTTTCCAGCGGCCTGGGCCACATGCAGTACACCACACCCGGCCGCGACCCGGTCGAGTTTGGCGAAATCCGTCCTGGCGACATCATCGGCGAAGGTGCGGTCGGTGCAGGCGGTTACCATGGCTGTTCGGTGGTCGCGGACACGACCGTCGTTGCTTGGAGCTTTGAGGCCGGCGCGATGGTCGATCTTCAGCGCAAGTTCCCGGAACTGGGCCCCAAACTCAAGGCCCTGTTGCTGGCCCAGCAGTCGCGCAAGTAGTCGGCCATTTGCCCCTGTCTGGCCACGGGGTCGGGTCATGCGCTCAGGGCGTCCCATTGACCGCGGCTCCGACAGACTGCTAATCAATTCCAGCTTCTGAACAATGGTAGGGTGCATCCGCGCGCCCTCGCGAACGAGGTGTCCGACCGTGGCCGTGGCTGCCGTCGGTCGCAGTTCCGTTCGCACCGCGACTCGCGAGCTTTCCTTGCAATATCATGCATCTGAACAAAGGTGGGGGTCGTGATTCCACCACCGTCTGGGTCGGACGTCCGAACAACCGCCATGTGTCCGACCCTTGAGGGGGTCGATGGTCCTCATCTGGGGATGTGCGGCGAAAACCCCCGCGAGTTCTAGGAACTGAACAAAGGGGGGGATCGTCCTGGTCGCAGCATGCGCAGGTGTCCGACAGTGCGCCGGAACGGATTGCCGCAGCCAGGGCGCGCGCCTATACTGCCGCCCCCCGCGGCCGGCCCGGCCGCACCAAGGTTCGCCTCGCCATGAAGCCGCAAAAATCCATCGTCATCGTCGCCGGCAAGCGCACACCATTTGGTAGCTTTGGCGGTTCGCTCAAGGACCTGACCGCGACCGACCTCGGCGTCGCTGCGTCCAAGGCCTCGCTGGCCAGCATCGGCTGCGACCCGGCCAAGGTCGACATGGTCGTGTTCGGCAACGTGTGCCAGACCTCGGCCGACGCGATCTACTTCGCGCGCCACATCGGGCTGCGCAGCGGGTGCGGCGTCGCGGTGCCGGCGCTCACCGTGCAGCGGTTGTGCGGCAGCGGTTTTGAGGCGATCTTGCAGGCGATGCAGGCCATCGAATTGGGCGAGGCCGAAGTGGTCCTATGCGGCGGCAGCGAGTCGATGTCGCAGGCGCCGCACGTGGTGCGCGGTGCGCGCTGGGGCCTGGCGCTTGGACCCGGCGGCAAGTTGGAAGACACGTTGTGGAGTTGCCTGACCGACACTCAGACCGGGATGGCGATGGCGAACACCGCCGAAAAGCTCGCCCGCACCCACGAAATCAGCCGCCAGGCCTGCGACGACTTCGCCCTGCTCGGCCAGCAGCGCTACGCCAAGGCGCTCGCCGACGGCATCTACGACAACGAGATTGCCCCCATCGACATCCAGACCCGCAAGGGCCCGCATGCGGTAAGCAAAGACGAGCATCCGCGCCCAGAGACGACCGCGGAAGGCCTGACCAAGCTCAAGGCTGTGTTCGAGAAAGATGGCGTGGTCACCGCGGGCAATGCCAGCGGCATCGTCGACGGCGGATGCGCGCTTTTGGTGACCAGCGAGGACCGAGCCAAGGCCGAAGGCTGGCCGGTCATCGCGCGGCTGGTGGCGGCCTCGGCCGTGGGCTGCGACCCGACGGTGATGGGCATTGGCCCGGTGCCGGCGGTACAAAAGACGCTCGCGCAGGCCGGGCTGACGCTGGCACAAATGGACGCGGTCGAGGTCAACGAAGCGTTCGCGCCGCAGTTTCTGGCCGTTGCCAAGGACCTGGGCCTGGACCTGGCCAAGACCAACATCCACGGCGGTGCCATCGCGCTCGGCCACCCGTTGGCAGCGTCGGGTGCGCGCATCACTTTGCACCTGGCCCTGCACCTGCAGCGGTCGGGCGGCCAGTACGCCGTCGGTTCGGCGTGCATTGGCGGCGGCCAGGGCATCGCCATCGTGCTCCAAAGGGCCTAGACCGAATTGACTGCATCCAAAGCCGCTCGCGCAATCGCATCCAGCGGACCAACACTGCAACTGCTGCCGCTGGGCGGCGTGGGCCGCATTGGCGCCAACGCGATGCTCTTGGGCTGCGGCGACGACTGGCTGCTGCTCGATTGCGGCGTGTCGTTTCCAGAGCCCGAGTTGACGGGCGTCGAACTGGTGCTGCCGTCGATGGCGGTGCTGGGCTCGTTTGCCCGCAAGATCCGCGCGATTGTGCTGACCCACGGCCACGAGGACCACATCGGCGCGGTTCCGTACGCGCTGCAGGTGCTCAAGGTCCCGGTGTATGCGACGCGGTTTACGGCCGGGCTGGTGCAGCACAAGCTCAAAGAGCACGGGCTGAGCGATCAGGTGACGCTGCACATCGTGGCGCCGCAGACGCGGATTCAGATCGGGCCGTTCAGCGTAGGCTTCCTGCGCGTGACCCATTCGATTCCAGACTGCGTGTCGCTGGCGATCCGGACGCCGGCAGGCAACGTGCTGTTTACCGGCGACTTCAAGATTGAAGCAGGGTTGCGCGACGGCGAAGTCTTCGACGAAGCTGGCTTTCGGGCGTTCGGCGCCGAAGGCGTGGACTTGATGATGGCCGACTCGACCAACGCCGAAGTGCCGGGCTGGTCGGGCAGCGAGGCCGCGGTCGCCAAGCACTTGGGCGAGGTATTCAGCGGCATCCGCGGCCGCATCCTGGTCGGCCTGTTTGCCTCGAACATCTACCGGCTGCACAGCATCATCGAGGCGGCCCGCGACAACGGCCGCTACTGCGTGCTGCTCGGCAAGTCGCTGGAGCGCTACACAACCGCCGCCAATGCCTACACCAACATGCCGTTCGACGCCGAAGACCTGATTGGCGTCAAGGACCTGCACCGCTATGACGACGACGAAGTGGTCGTCATCTGCACGGGTTCGCAGGCCGAACCGCGGGCGGCGTTGGCGCGGGTCGCCAATGGCACGCACCCCGATGTGGCGGTCAAGGCAGGCGATACCGTGGTGCTGTCGGCGCGGCAGATTCCGGGCAACGAGCGACGCATCCACGCGATGCTCAACGACTTTGCCCGCGGCGGCGCCCACGTGATCTACACCCGCATCGATCGCGAAATCCACGCGAGCGGCCACGCCTATCAGGAAGAGTTGCGCACGCTGCTGACCTGGGTGCGGCCGCGCCGCTTCATCCCCGTGCACGGCGAGTACACGTGTCTACAGCGCCACGCGGAGGTGGCCGAAGAATGCGGCGTCGAGCGGACGCTCATCATCGAAAATGGCCAGACGGTCGAGATCGCCGCCGAAGGCATGCGCGTGCGCGAGGTGCGGGAATTGCAGCCCTGGTATGCCGATGGGCTTGTCTACGGCGACGCGGCCTCGCTGCAGTTGGTCGCTCGCCAGCAGTTGGGCTGGCACGGCGTGGTGGCGGTTCAGCTTGACCTGGAGCGCAGCGACGGCGTGGTCACCGGCCGGGCGCGCGCACAGCCATGGGGCGTTCAACACGAGCAGGGCGAACTGGCCCGGGAAATCGAGTCGACCCTACAAAGGTGGTCCAGTGGCCTGGACGCCAGGTTGCCGCTCGCGGCCATCGAAGGCCAGATGCAGGCGGTCGTCCGCAAGGTCGTCAAGCGCTACAGCCAGCGCAAGCCGGTGGTGCTGCCGTTTGTGCGCTGGGCCGACGAGGTGGAGTAAGCGATGCCGGGCCGACCCCAAGCGCCAACCAAAGCCGCAGCCACGCCCCAGCCAGCCAAACCGGCGCGGCCCGTCTCGCAGCGCGGTCGGACGTTGCGGGTGCTGTCGGCGCATTTTGTTGCCGCGGTCAACAAGGTGGGCGAAGTGCCGTCTGGGCCGCCCGAGGTGGCGTTCTGTGGCCGCAGCAACGTGGGAAAGTCGTCACTTATCAACGCCATGTGCAACCAGAACGCCTTGGCGCGCACCAGCAAGACGCCGGGCCGCACCCAGGCGGTGGTCCTTTTCGATGCAGCGCTCTCGAGCGGTCAGACGCTGCGGCTGGTCGATTTGCCCGGTTTTGGCCACGCCGAAGTCAGCAAGGCGATGCTGGCTGCGTTCTCCGAGATGATCCAGTACTACTTGCTGGCCGCGCAGCAGCTCAAGCTGGTGGTCATCTTGCAGGACTGCCGGCGCGACCGCGACGACGACGCCATTGGCTTTGCCGGTTGGTTGCGCGACAACCATGTGCCGTATGATGTCGTGGCCACCAAGGCCGACGCGGTTCCGGTAACCCGGCGCGGCGCCGTCTGTCAGCGGCTGCAGACCGAGTTCCGCCTGAACCGACCGCCGCTCGCCGTCAGTGCGCGCGACCGCACTGGGATCGACGATCTGCTGGTGCGGGTGCGCAACGCGTCGTTTCCAAAGCCGTAATGGCTGGGTTCGCGATCCGGTCGTGCCAGCTCGCCGATGTGGCGGCTCTGGCCGAGCTTGAGCGGCAGTGCTTCCCTGACCCGTGGAGCGACGCTAGCGTGCGCAGCGAGGTAGCCGCCGACTACGGCCGCGCCTGGCTTGCCACCGTCCAAGGCGAGCCCGTTGGCTACCTGCTGGCGTGGCTCGTGGGCGACGAGGCACAAGTCAACCGCGTCGGCGTTGTTCCACATCGGCGCGGTGAAGGCATCGGCCTGCAACTGGTGCGCCAGTGCCTGTCCGCGGTTGCGGAACAAGGCGCCCAATCCGCCTTGCT
>CAXRHS010000595.1:0-3708 GCA_964230235.1 Myxococcota bacterium | reverse complement strand
GGCGAATGCCGATCTTGATGTCGCCGGTCGCGTTGGCCAAGAAGTCGTCGGTGAAGCCACCGGCTTCGACGGTCTGGACAGCGGAGGCCGGCAGCAAGGCCGGCAGCGGCGCTTCGGCGACCGGGCTTGGCGCGGCGACCGGTGCACACGCGACCGGTGGCGCGTCGGGGGCACTGGCGGCGTCGGGTGGCGGCGCCACATCGTTGAGCTCGGCCGTGTCGGTCGGCGGAGCGCTGTCCGCTGGCGCCGCGGCGTCGACAGAGACGGCGGCGCTGTCTCCTGCGGGTGCGTCGGCCTGCTGGGGCGCATCGCTTGGCGGCGAGGCGTCGACCTGCAAGGCGACATCGGCTTGCGACTCCTGGTCGGGCTGCAGCTCGGTGTCCGCCGCGGCGGGCCCGGCGAGATCGATGGCCAAGTCGAAAACGCCCCCGGCGTCCAGATCGAGGTCCGCCTTGTTCGCATCGTGGACGGCATTTGTGTCGAGCGCCGACTGCGCAAGCTGGCCAAAATCCGTGACGGCGGTCGCGTCAAGGCCGCCGGCCGTAGCGGGACCGGCGGGCGCGCTCTGCACGCAGGCCGCCGCAAGCAGACCGGCAACGCAGACCGACCAGCGTGCAGCGCGGCGAGAGAGCGAACAACGCATCGGCAGTCGCGCACGCGGCCAACCGACGGCCGCCCCGCAAAGGTAGCGCCGACCGCCGACCTTGTTCAACGGTCGCAGCCTATTCGGCCCCCGATGAAACGAATGCCTCCCAGAAGTAGCGGTGCTGCCACCTGGCCTCTGCGCGCATGGCGGCCTGTGCGGTGCGCAGTGCACCGGCACGCGATTGACCCGACTTCCACGCGGCGTAGAAGCGCTGCATCAGCGCACGCATCGCCTCGTCGTCGACCGGCCACAGGCTCAGGACCACGGACTGCGCCCCGGTGATGGCCGGCGCGCGCCACAAGCCGTGCTCGCCGTCGCCGGTGGTGCAGCCGTTGTTGTCGTTGCAGGCGGCCTTGTTGTTGCTGTAGCCGCAGCCCTTCTTGGCGTCGCAGCTGTCGGCAGTGCAGACCTTGCTGTCGTCGCAGTCGATGGGGCAGCCCGGCACACACTGGCCGGCCTGGCACGCGTCGCCCTTTGGTGCACACGTTGGCGTCGCTGCAGGTGGCCGTGTTGGGCGCGTGCGCGCAGCCGCTGGCCTTGTCGCAGCTGTCGTCGCTGCACGGGTTGCCGTCGTCGCAGTTGGCTGTTTTGCCCGGCGCGCAAGTCTTGTCTTTGCACACGTCACCGAGCGTGCACACGCTGCCGTCGTCGCACGGCGCCGAGTTGGCGGTGCTGGTGCAGCCCTGCGCCGGGTCGCACAGGGCCCCGAAGTGTTCGGGCGGTCGGGGGGCGATATCGTGGTGGTCAAATAGGGCGCCCAACCCGCCCCGTCCGGCGCCAGGCCAAGGTCGCCTCGGCGGCCCATGCGCTCCTGCCGGCCGCTGGCGCGCGGTGGCTGCTCGCCGGCATGACCGACCCGTCGGGCGGCAACACCGACGCCTGGCTCGCCGCCATCGACCCATTCGGCAACGTGCAGTGGGCGCGCGAGTTCGACGGCGGCGGTGCCGACCGCGCGCTGGCCCTGGCGTGGACAACGGACGCGGGCCTGGCGCTGACCGGTCTGCGCGCGGCCGGTTCGCTGCAGCGGGCCCTGGTCGCCCGCACCGACCGCTTCGGCCATGCCTCGTGCGCGGCCTCGGGCACCTGCCAGGGCAAGGCAATGGCCGCGTGCGCCGACGGCCAGGCGTGCACCGCCGACGACTGCCACCCCGCGGCCGGCTGCCAAGCGCTGCCAGTCGACGCTTTCGCGTGCGACCCACAGGACGGCTGCAGCCTGGACGGCCAGTGCCAGTCCGGCGCGTGCAAGCCAGGGGCGGTCGGCCGTCTCTATCAGAAGACCCAGGCGCTGGCAGGCGTTGCAGGTCGGCTCCAGCGCTTGCCGAAAACAGGAGTTGCATCAGCGCGACAGATGGGGTGTCGGCAACTCGGCTTGGGTCCCCCAACTGCGCAACCACGCTAACACGGACGCGCCGTCGAGCGTACGACCTGCATCGACGTCGTCCAGCGCTTCCCGAGTGTCGCGGTTCATTGCTGCGGCCAGTTCGGCTTCCGCGTGCAGTCGGCGCAGCGCTTCGTTGACCACGGCAGATTTGCTGCGATGACTGCGCCGTGCCAGTTCGTCGAGCAGCGCCGCGACATCAGGTTCCAGCCGTACAGTCGTTGCGGTCACATCACCACCTGAGAGCGGCGTCGGTACCGCAGCGCAACGGTACGGGGCTGCCGATGCACCGTCAACCCCTTTTGCGGCGGTCTGCGGCTGTCCCTGGGCCTGTCCCTGCCCCTGCCGCCGAAGGCGCTGACCCTGGACCCTGCGGCGGCGGGCACTTCACGGCGGTGCGCAGTCGTGCCCACAACTACGCTGCCCAGCCACGCGCAGGCGTGGCTTTGTTGTGTGAGCCTGAGGGTTTGCCCGCCGGGAGCTCCCCCGCGGAGGCCAGGATTCAGGCCCAGGCTCAGGCTTAGGCACAGGCTCAGGCTTAGGCACAGTGTCAGCCTGCGGGCCGAAAGGGCCCCAAAACACCACCGCCCCCAAAGTCCCCCTTGGGGGCGGCAGCGCTCGCACCTTGCTGTCCTCTCGGCCCGCGCCCTACGGCGTCCAGGCCTGCGCCGGTTTCGCCGCTACGCCGTACACCCCGGCAAATTCACATGCACGCAGGTCTTGTTGCTCTGGACGCAGCTGTCTGCCGTGCAGTTGTTGTTGTCGTTGCGGTCCGCATCGGTGCGGCAAATCTGGTTGGGATTGCAGCCCTGGATCGGCACGAACAAGCACTGGCTGTTGCCGGTGTTGCACAGGTTGGTCGTGCACACGCTGTTGTCTTCGCAGTCGCTATTGAGCTTGCACACGGCCGCCGGCGTGCAGCTCGCCAGCGTCTGGTAGATGCCGCCACAGGTCGGCGAGCTGATGCCGCCGGAGCTACACACCACGCCACAGCCGCCGCAGTTAGGGCCCGTAAAAAATCTACTCGATTTTCTACGTTGGCCCACTGCTTGCTTGGTGGGTCGCAAGCACGCGACTTTGCAAGTCGACTCGCCGCTCCGCTCCGCGCACGTGTCGATTGACTTGTTCTTTTACAGGCCCTTACTGGCGCTGGTCTCGCGGTTGACCTCGCAGCCGTCGCTGTCCTGCCGTTGCAGTCCGCGTGGTCGGGGCCGCACCCGCGGGCGTAGGTGCCGACCTTGTTCTGGCAGACGGTGTTGGGCGCGCAAGTGAACTGCCCTGCACGCAGTCGTCGACATCGCTGCAAGTGACGCTATTGCCGGTATAGCCGGGGTTGCACTTGCAGGCGGTGCCGCCGGTTGCCGCCGTGCACGACGCATTGCCGCCGCAGGCAAACGACCCGGCGCACGCGCCGGCGTTGCAGACGTCGTTGGTGGTACAGCCGTTGTTGTCGGTGCAGGCGGCCTTGTTGTTGCTGTAGCCACAGCCCTTGGCGGCGTCGCAGGCGTCGTCGGTGCACGGGTTGCCGTCGTTGCACGACACGCTATTGCCCGCTTTGCAGTTGCCGCTGGCGCACACGTCGCCGACCGAACACACGCTGTTGTCGCTGCAGGGCGCGGTGTTGTGCTTGTTGGCGCAGCCGCCGGTGGGCGTGCAGCTGTGCCCACACCGCCGTGGTCGTCGC
>CAXRHS010000594.1:0-2704 GCA_964230235.1 Myxococcota bacterium | reverse complement strand
AGCTGCCGCAAGCAATGCCAACCTCACCGCGTTGGGTGCCTTGGTTGCAGCCTGGGATGCCGCAGACCCCGATGCCGCGCCGCTGGACGTCGAAAGCCTGGCGCGCGACTGTGGCTTGCCAGCGTGGTGGGCGCCACAGAGTCCCGAGAGCAAAGCCCTGCGGTTGGCCCACGCCGACGCAGCCCAGCTGGCGCGCCGTGTGGCATCCGCAATGGACGACCACCATCCCGGCCTGCGCGAGCGCATCAGCCAGTGGGGCCTCGGCTTGACCACCGAAGTCGCCGTTCTGCGCGTCCACTTGCTGCGGTTCGTGGCAGCGCTGCCGGCGCTCGACCACGACACGGCGGGCCGCGAAGTCGTGCGACTGCTGCGCGAGACCTTGCGGCGGATGGCCACCGACGACGAGCGGTTGCGCGCGACGGACCGCGCGCACGAGGCGATGCCAGCCTGGATGGCCTGGGGCGTCGGTGTTTTTGCGCAGATTGTCCCGTGGTTGCCCGCGCGCTGGTTGGCGGCGACGACCCGGACGGCCGTGCGTGCGATGGCGCGAACGTTCATTGCCGGCGAGGACATGGGCCGGGCGACGCGCGCACTGGACGAACTTGCGGCGACCGGTCGCGACGCCACCGTGGACCAACTGGGCGAGTTGGTGGTGAGCGAAGCCGAGGCGGATGTGTACCGCGACCGCGTGTTGGCGCTGGTCGAGGGCATCGCGCGTCAGGCCGGCCCGAGCCGCAATGCCGCCGGCTTGCCGCGGGCGCATGTCTCGATCAAGACCAGCGCGTTGTGCAGCGACTACAACCCGGACGACCCGGACGGGGTGTGGCGGCGCGTAGGTCCGCGGCTGGTCGCGATCTTGCGGGCGGCACGGGCGGTCGGCGTGTTCATCCACATGGACGCCGAGCACTACCCGGTGCGCGACCTGACCTTCGCGATGCTGCGCCGCGCGCTCGACGAGACCGCCGAACTGCGCGACTGGGCCGACATCGGCATCATCGTGCAAGCCTACCTGCGCGATGCCGGTCGGCACCTCAGCGACGTCATTGCGTACGCCCGTCGACGCAGGGTGGTGATGCCGCTGCGCCTGGTCAAAGGCGCGTACTGGGACGCCGAGACCATCGAGTCCGACGCCCACGACGTCCAAGCGCCGCAATTCCTGAACAAGGCCGAGACGGACGCGGCCTACCAGTTGCTGACGCTTGCCTGCCTGCAGGCCGGCGACGCCGTGCAATTGTGCCTTGGTAGTCATAACTTGCGCGACCACTGTTTTGCCGAGGCGGCGCGGGCGCGGTTGTTCCCGGCGGCGCCGTCGATCGAGCACCAGGCGCTGCACATGACCTACGAGGCGCTGAGCCGGGGCATGGCGGCGTGCGGTTGGGCGGTGCGCAACTACGTCCCCGTTGGGTCACTGCTGGTGGGCATGGCCTACCTCGTGCGGCGCATTCTCGAAAACAGCTCGCAAGTTGGCGTATTGACCGCCGCGCGCCATGGCGTGGACCTGGACGCGCTTTTGGTGGTGCCGCGCGAGCAGGTGCTGGCGCTGCGCGAGCAGGGCCAACTGGCTCGCTCGGGCCTGACGACCGTGGAGTCGCCCGACACTTTTCGCAATGTGGCACCGCTATTGCTGGATCGGCCGGCGCACCGCGCTGCGCTCCAAGCGGCCCTCGACAACCTGGCCACCATCGACGCCGACAGTCCGGCGCGGTCGGGCGACCTGCAGCGGGTCAGTTCGCCTTCGGACCCGGCGCGCACCGTGGGTCAAATCCGCCTGGCCAGCACCCAGGATGTCCGCGTCGCGGTCGACGACGCCGTTGCGGCGGCCGCGAGTTGGCGCGCGCTGAGCGCAGGAGCAAGAGCGACGGCGCTGGTTCGGGCGGCCGAACACATGCGGGCCGCGCGGCCCTGGTGGTCGGCCCTGGTGGTCGCGGAATCCGGTAAAGCACGGGCGGAAGCTGCTGGCGATGTGGACGAAGCCATCGATTTCTTGCACTACTACGCGCGCCAGGCGGTCGCCCACGCCGACGCGCACCCGACCTTCGGCGGCCTGGGCGTCGTTGCGGTGGTCGCGCCCTGGAACTTTCCGCTCGCCATCCCGTGCGGTATGACCGCCGCTGCGCTCGCGGCCGGCAACGCGGTGCTGTTGAAAAGCGCCGAGCAGACGCCGCTTGTCGCGGACGCGCTGGTCCGGTTGTTGCACCGCTGCGGCGTGCCCGAAAACGCGCTGTGCCACTTGCCCGGCGACGGACCGGGCGTCGGCGCGCGGTTGACCGCCGATCCGCGCCTGGCCGGTGTCGTGTTCACCGGCTCGCAACAAGTCGGATGTTTGCTGCACCGCACCGTCGGGCCGCGCGTGGTGCATGGCCAGGCCGCGCGGGTCATCGCGGAAATGGGTGGCAAGAACGCGATCGTGGTGACTGCCAATGCCGATCTCGACCAGGCGGTCAGTGGCGCCCTGCGCAGCGCCTTTGGCCATGCGGGTCAGAAGTGCAGCGCCTGTTCGCGGGTGCTGGTCGACGCCCGCGTCGCAGGGGCCTTTGCCGAGCGGTTTTGCCGGGCTGCCCGCGACTTGCAACTGGGTCCGGCCGAGGCCCCGGGCACGCGGGTCAACCCGGTGGTGTCGGCAGAAGACCGCGCGCGCTTGCGGCAATCCGCGCTCGATGTGGCCCGCGAAGCGGCGGCGCTGGGCGGCGCGGTGCTGGTCGAT
>CAXRHS010000593.1:0-5453 GCA_964230235.1 Myxococcota bacterium | reverse complement strand
AGACGCATGTCCAAAACGCCATGAAGTCGGCGACTCCGGACGCGTGCGTCTTTTGGCACCCCTCGATGCAGGGCGCTGTGGTACATGCAGCTACACAACCATGTAGGGCCACACAGGCGGGCTTGGCTCCGCACGCAGTCGCGACGTGGTGGCAGCACCCGTCCAGCTGCGAGGCCGCGTTCCAACAATTGAGACACGCCTTGTCGCCGTCCGAGGCCTTGTAGCTGATGCCGCCGTCGACGCACGAGACGCCGGCTGGCGTGCAGCGTCCGCGCAACACCCGCAAGCGCTGCACTTCGGCCTTGCGCGGGGTCTTGTCCGCAGCGTGGCCCTGCAGGTACACGCCGACAAAATTGTTGGCACCCAAATGTGTTGCGTACCTGGTCGCGGCGGTCCAGGGCCCGCTCGCCACCAACGCGGTGGCGCCCAGGCCATCGATGCGGTAGCGCCAGCCCCCCGGATCCACCGCGAACTGCAAGACGAACCCATCTGCCAATGCCGCCGTGTCATAGTTCTGCGCCGACAGGACGTCGAACTTCACTCCGCCGGGGATCGCGACCGTGCCGATAAGGACGATCTGGTTGTCCTTGCCCTTGAGGACAGAGTTGCTGCCCATCACGTGCAGTTCGAGTCCCCCGGTCACCTCGAACCAACCGGACTTCTCCAACAACGCGACGACAAGGCCGTTCCCCGTCGACTCGGAGACTGGCCCAAACTTGACGACGGTGGTCAAGCCATCGACGGTGGCGGCAAAGCCGCTCTTGCTGATGCCGCCGACGACGGGATGCAAGCCGACGCCCCCCATGACCGGGGTCGCGATGCGCAGCGCGCCGCCCGATTCGGTGAGGTTGCTGGCGGTCACAGCGCCCCCGGCGTTGCTGGCCAGCGTAAAGCCGCCGTTGGTGCCGCCGGCTCCTGGCAACTGGTCATCGAACGGATCGTCGATCAGTGCCGAAAGCGGGCACAGGCAGTGGGCGGCGGCGCCGGATTCGTCCAGGTTCTCGAGGTTCCCGCACAGCTTGTTCGCGGTGTCGGCCTGGGCGTCCGGGACCGCGGCGGCGGAATCGGCGGCAGCGACGTCGCCGCCGTCCTTGACGACGGCGGAGCCGTCTTCGGTGTCGCCCGGCGCGCTCGAACTGTCGGCGGGTCCGCGTGCCGCATCTGCCGCAGCGTCGGCGCTGGCCTCACCCGTCGGCCTCGCCGGGTAGTTGGGAATTGTGCAGCCAAGCGCGGCGGCGGCCAGCAGCGGCGACCACAAAGACCTAGCACCACAGATCCTCAATTCGCGTTGGGGTACCAACGCGAATTTCGAGCAAGGTACTGCAGGCTGCGGATGCGGCCGACCGCGGGGGTCACAGGGGGCGGCGCGCCCCCTTCTCCTTGCGAAACAGGCTAGTACCCAAACCGCTGCGAGCGCTGAACCCAACGCGAACTTCGGGTTTTGGGTACTAGTACGTCACCACCAGCACGACGCTCTGGGTCGCGCCGGACTTGTTGGTCAACCGCACTACGCCGGGCGCGACCTGATCAAACGCAAACTGGTTGCCACCGATCACCGACAGGCCCGCGGCGTCGCCCTTGAAGTGCGTCGGTGCGGCCGTGCCAAAAATGGTGCCGGGGCTGTCGATGCGAATCTTGCCGTCGCCACCGGTGCCGCCCACGCCGCCATCGGCACCCGATCCCAGATCAATGGCACCGCCCTGGCCGCCCTTGGCGGTCAAGATGCCGGTGGTGAAGTCGACCTTGGCACCGCGCAACCAGATCGCGCCGCCCGATCCGCCGCCACCGCCGCCGCCGTCGCACTGGGTTTGCTTGCCGCCGTTGCCGCCGTTGGCGCTGACCTTGCCGGTGATCAGGATCTCGGGGGCCTCGAGTTTGACCGCGCCGCCGCCGCCACCGCCGCCGGTGCCGGCCGCGTTGTAGGCGCTGCCGTAGCCGCCGCCACCGCCGCCAGAACCGCCGATGAGTTGGTTGTTGGTGACACCGGCGTAGGTGCCGCCGCCATTGCCGCCTGGGCCTTGGCTGGACGTGGCGCCTGCCTTGGCACCGGTGCTGCCGCCAGTACCGTAGCCGCCGCCGCCACCACCGCCGCCGTTGCCATAGCTGCCGCCGTCGCCGGCACCAACGCCGCCGCCGGGCCCGCCGCCGTTGGTGGACGTCCACACACCGTAGGTGCTGGTTCCGCCGGGGTGACCACCCGGGCCGGCCGCGCCCGGGCTGCTCTGGCCGGTGTTCGGGCTGCAGCCGTTGGCACCCGGTGTGGTGTCGGCCGCGTTGCCGCCATCCAAAAGCAGGGTGCCGTCAATCTGGATGCGCTTGGTGGCCTTGATTTCCAGCGCCGCCGTGCCGGTGACGGTCACGATCACGCCCTTGGGGATGACAAATTCGGTGAATTGCCACTTCTTGTTGGTCGACAGGTCCACGTTGCCAGTCGGCTTGTACACGCCATCGGTGCCGTTGCCGCAATCGCTACAGGTGCCGACCAGGCCCTGGTCGCCAGCCGAGGCCAGAATCCAGGTGTTGTCGGTCGGGTTCAAGAACCAGGCTTGGGCGTGCACGCCCGGCGATTTCGAACCGCTGTCCAAGATGAGCGACTTGCCATCGCCCAGCGCGGCGTTGGCGGTCGACACGATGCGCGCAGCCGGTGCGCCGGCGATTTTGGTGCCGGCGGCGAGGTCGGGGGCATTTTTGGCGAGCGCGGCGACGATCTCGGTGGCCGAAGTCGAGTCGTCCACGCCGTCGGCAAAGCCAGCGGGCACGTTCTTCAAGTTCTTCCAGTCCAAAACGTCGGTGGCGAGGTGATTGACCTTGATGCAACCCGTGCACAAAAGGCCCTTGGCGCTGCCCGCCTCGTCGGCAAATGCGGCGGTCTCGGCGTTTTTGGCGGCCTCGGCGAGCTTGGCCTTGTTGGCGTCAACCGCAAACATCGCCGGCCCGCCCGGCGAGTCCGAAGCGGCCCAGTTGAACGACGTGTGGTTGGCGCCAACCGCGCCGGCTGCGATCTTGTCGGCGGTGACGGCGCCCTTGGCGAGGTCCGCATCGCCAACGCACCCGCTGCACTGCACATCTTGCGCGGACTTGGCCACAACGGCGTGGATGGCCAGCGGCACCCGGGTCAACTGCACCCGCGCCAACTCGTCTGCGCCCACGGTCACGGCGACCCACAGCGGTCCGCCCGCCGCAAACAGTGCGCTATCCAGGGGGTATTTGGGCGAACCGAGGGTGACCGCGAACACGCCGCCGGTGATCGGCACGGCCAGAAACGGCTCCTCGAACACCGCGGTACCGCCTTGGGCCTGCGGGTACAGCGAGATGGAGAGCGCATACGTGCCGTCGGCGACCGGCCCCCCGCCCGAAGTCAGCCGACCCTGTGCCGCAACCTGCACCGGCTCGGCCCATGCCGCATTCGTCGTCAGCGCCGCCAGCGCGGCCAGTGTCCAGGTCCAGGCGATCTTGTTCATGCGCAACGCTCCAGGTTCAGGGTCGACGGCCAGCATAGCCAGCGCGGCTGGCGGGCACAAATTGCCAGCCACGTTCAGCTTTCGTCGCGCGGCAGCCGCGGCGGTTTGCCGATCCAACCAAAATGGCGGAAGGCGTAGAGCATGCCGGCGGCGACCACCACCATCAGCCCGAGCGCAAACGGGTAGCCGTAGAACCAGTGCAACTCTGGCATGTTCCACGGCGACTTGGCGGTGTCGAAGTTCATGCCGTACAGGCCGGCGATGAACGACAGCGGCAGGAAAATGGTCGAGATGATGGTCAGGACCTTGACCACCTCGTTCATGCGGTTGTTCACGCTCGACAGGTACACGTCCATCAGGCTGGCGGCGAATTCGCGGTACGTCTCGATCATGTCGACCACCTGCACCACGTGGTCGTACACATCGCGAAAGTACACCAGGGTGCCGCGGCTCATCAGCGCTTCTTGCCCTTCGTCGATGTCTTCGCCGCGCAGCAGCGCATTCATGGCGTCGCGCAGGTGCCAGATGCCGCGCCGCAACGTCAAAAGCACGCGTTTGAGCGCGTGGATGCGCTGACCGGTTTGCGGCGCCGGTTTTTCCAGGGTCAGTTCTTCCAAGTCCTCAAAGGTCTTGGCCAGACCTTCCAGCACCGGGTAGTAGCCGTCCACCACCGCGTCCAAAAGCGCGTACGCCAGGTAGTCGGCCCCTGATCCGCGGATCTTGCCGCGGGCCTGGCGAATGCGCTGGCGGACCGGCTCAAAAGCGTCGCCATCGTCGTCGCTTTCCTGGAACGTCAACACCAGCTGCTTGCCGAGCAGCAAGCTGACCTGTTCCATGTGCAGTTCGCTTTCACCGACCCGCGGATCGCTGCCGCCTCGGGCCGTGGGCGACTTGGCCGAAACCAGCAGCGCCATGTGGGCGATGACCAGCAGGTGCTTGTCGTACAGCTCGGTCTTGGGCCGCTGCGGCACGTTGACGACGTCGGCCAGGGCCAGCGGGTGAATCTCAAAGCGGCTCGCAATCGCCTGCAACAGGTCGTGGTTCTTTAGCCCGCGCACATCGAGCCACAGCAGACTGGCTGCCGGCCGCGACAGCGTGTCCAGCTCGTGCAGGCCCATCAGGCGCTTTTCTTCAAAGTGGTGGGCGTTGTACCAGATGAGGTACAGCGCGGTCGGCACCGCGTCGGGATCGGCCCGCAGTGTACCTGGCGATGCGCCGGGCTCTGGGCGCATGGCGGTAAACCGCCCCGTCGCACTGTGGATATTGACGGTGTGGCGGTGCATGCGCGAGGTCTGCATGGCGCAAGCGTCTACTGGCAAGCGCGGGGGCGTCAAGCTGCGACCCGTGGCCCCGTGGCCCGGCGGCTCGGTCAATCGCGCGCCTGGAGCCTGACCACCGGCACCTTGGGCCCGATCGCCACTTCGCACTGCGCCAGGCCCCAATACAGCTCGCCATCGATGACCGGGTCCAGGGTCTTGCCCTCGCGCGGGACGACTTTGACGTGGCGGGCCTGGCGGGTCACGTAGTTGGCGATCTGCATCGGCTGCCCGCCCGACATGCGCGGCAGGTTGCGCAGCACATCCAAGGCGCCCAAGTCGCCACACTGCACGTGCAGGTGCTCGCCAGTATGGGCGAGCGGAAAAAAGCGAAACATGTTCTTGATGTTGATGTCGATCGCGCCAATGTCGAGGTCGCGGTACTGGCCGATCGGCAACTGCGCGCCGTCCAGCCACACATCAGCGGGCATCGGCTCGAACACCGGCTCGCCAAAATAGCGCCAGCCCACCGGCAACGGCACCCAGCGCAAAAGCGGCGTCCGCACGGCCTGCGAGCTCAAGATCTTGGCGACCAGGAACGCGATGCCCGGGCCGTCCTGGCGGTCGTGGGCGTAGAACTTGTCGAAAAAGCGCTGACTGATGCCGCACAGCGCTGCCGCAAACCCTAGTTTTTCAAAATGTTTTCCCGGAAAGTCCGCGTTGGGCCCATACACCC
>CAXRHS010000592.1:0-2290 GCA_964230235.1 Myxococcota bacterium | reverse complement strand
CGCGCCAGGTGGCGAGGGCGACTTGCCGCTGGCCGTCGTCCAGCGCAGGCAATGGACCGACGCCAGCAACCAGCGGCGCGGCCTCGGCAGTCAGGTCGAGCACCGGCGCCGTCATGCCAGTGCCTCTGGCCACGGCGGCGGTGCGGGCGGCCCCCAAGGGGTGCAGCCGGTCGAACCGTCAAAGTTCTTGCCGAAAGTGCACTCGTTGCTGGCCAAACTGCCCTGACCGAACGCCGCGTCGCACCAGGCGCGCAGTTCGTCGCAGCACTGTGCCCAGTTGCCACCCTGCTGCGCCTTGGTGCAGTCCGGCTTGCCGCTGGCATCGGCGACGACGGTGCCATCGCCGCTCCCATCGACCGCTTGCGCTGTGTCGACCGCAGCATCCGATGGCGCAACTGTGTCCTGGACAGTGTCGGCCCAGGCCACATCCGCAGCGGGTTGGGCTGCATCCCCTGTGTCAACCGTGCCGCCGTCCGGCGGCTGGGTGTCAGACGCCACGCTGTCGGGGGCAACGGCTGTCTCGGTCGTCGAATCGCCCGCCACTGCGACGCTATCGGCGATCGCGGTCACTTGGTCGCTACAGGCGGCGGCGCCAAACGCCACCGCGGCGGCGGCGCGCAGGGCTTTGCGGTGGATTTCGTTCGGGTCGGGCGGCATTGGGCCTCCAAGATGGGCGAGTAGTTTGCGGCTGGCCGCGGCCGGTGCAAGTGATGAGGCTGCGCGGGTCGTGGTTTGCCTCTTTTGTCGCGCCGAGGCCTTGGCCGCTTGGGGCGTGGGCCAGAGCTTTCACCGCTTGCTTCGCAGGGTATTGCGCGGCCGACCCAACCCGATGAGATGACGCTGTGGTGAGCAGGCCCGCGAAGAATGGACTTACGGCTTAGGAAACACGCACTTGCTACCCTGACACTTCAACCCCGCCTGGCTGCACGCAAAGCCGCGGTAGCCGGCGTTGCCGTCGCAAAACCGCAACACGTCGCCGTCGCACTTGGGTTGGGTACCGACGGTGCAAAGCGGGGTGGTTGTGCATTCGGCCTGTGGCTTGCCCGAACTGGAGGTCGTCGCCAGACAGGAAGCGAACACCTTGCCACAATCGAGTTGTTGCAGCGTGCCCTTGACGCATGCGTTGAGCACGTTGCCGTTGCAACTGAGCGGGTGGGTCGCCTCCGTGCATGCGCCACCGCCACCAAAAGTGCAGACTTTTTCTTTGTCGAAGCTCATTTCGGGCGTCTTGGCGCACACGCCGCCCAGCACACCGCAGTCGAGCTTGAACGTCACGCCGCTTGCTTTGTCCAAGCCGACGCAGCCCTGCACAACCGAACCAGAGCACGACACATCGCCGGGCTTGCTGCATGCGCTGCTGGTGCCGCAGACCAGCATCGAGAGGCTGGTGGTCTTGTAGAACTGGCACTGCAAGCCGACCTTGGCGCAATCCAACGCCAGCGTCGCGTCGCTGCTGCACACGCGCGCCACCGAGCCGACGCAGCTGTCGTCACTATTTGACGTGCAGTTCGGCACATTGCCTGCCAGGCAGGCTTTGACGGCATCGCAGTCCTTGGCGGCGGTCAGGCAGCCGGCCTGGGCTTCGACCAGTTGCGGCAACAGCTCTGTGGGGTCGAACAGGTTGGTCGCGGACAACTGCTTGGCGATGATCTGGGGAGCAATCGGGTTCATGCAGTCGTGAAAGTTGACCTTGCTGACGCATGCGGCGGCGCGGGCGCAGGCGCTGGCGCGATGGCTGTTGGCCGTGAGCGGCGTGGTGCACACGGTCGCCGTGACGGTACCGCCCGCGTCCTTGGTTTCGACGCATCCCTGACCGGCTGGACACGCCGCGACTTGCGCCCAAGCGCCGGCCTTGCATTCCACGCGCGTGTTGGCACCCGGTCCGCAGCCGATGGCGCCGTCGGGCTGGCAGGTCGCGCCAACCGCGCCGCCGCTGACTGCGGGTGTGGAGCCGGTGCCGCCGCCGGTTCCACCGCCGCCGCCTGCCCCGCCGCCTCCGCCGATGCATCCGGTCGCGCAGGCGACCACCGCAAGCCAGGTCCGTTTTGCAAACCACGGTGCAGACATCGCTTACCTCCCGCGCGCAGAGCGTAGCAGGCGGGGGGCTGGGCGGCAATTTGCGGATGGCATGGGTAGAGGATGCCGGCACGCGACAACAATGTTCTCGGCGGCAATCTCGGCGTCCGGCCTTGGTGCACGACCCAAGTTCGCGGCTGCCCGTCCGCCGCCCGGCCATGCAGCAAGTACAGCGTCAACCGCCCGACAACCCTGGCGACTTGCGATTCGGGTC
>CAXRHS010000591.1:0-4292 GCA_964230235.1 Myxococcota bacterium | reverse complement strand
CTGGCCAACGGATCCGGGTTGGGGTCCAAGAAGATGTGGCGGTGGTCAAACACCGCCAGGAACTTGACGGTCTGGGTCAACAGCGCGCCGTTGCCAAACACGTCGCCGCTCATGTCGCCGATGCCGTTGGCGGTAAAGACGTCTTTTTGGGTGTCGATGCCCATCTCGCGGAAGTGGCGCTGCACGCACACCCAGCCGCCCTTGGCGGTGATGCCATACAGCTTGTGGTCGTAGCCCTTGCTGCCGCCGGACGCAAACGCATCGCCCAGCCAGAAGCCGCGGCTTTGCGCGATGCCGTTGGCCGTGTCCGACAAGTGCGCAGTGCCTTTGTCGGCGGCGACCACCAGGTACGGATCGGCCTCGTCGTACACGATGACTTGATCGGGCTGGATCGCCTTGCCTTTGACGAGATTGTCGGTCAAATCGAGCAGACCGTGGATGAACACCTTGTACAGGTCATCGGCCTGCTTGCGGCGCGCGCCGTCGTCGCGCTCGGGCTTCTTGAGCACGAAGCCGCCCTTGCTGCCGACCGGCACGATGAGCGTGTTCTTGACCATCTGGGTTTGCATCAGGCCCAGCACTTCGGTCCGGAAGTCGTCGAGGCGATCGGACCAGCGCAGGCCGCCGCGCGCCACTTTGCCGCCGCGCAGGTGGATGCCCTCGACCCGCGGGTCATAGACCCAGATCTCGAACATCGGCCGCGGCTCCTGCATCAGTTCGACGTCTTTGCAGCGGAACTTGAACGACAAGCCGCGGGCCTCGTCGGGCCGCTGGTAGTAGTTGGTGCGCAAGGTCGCGTGGACGAAATTGCGGAACATCCGCAGCACTTTGTCTTCGACGGCGTCTTGCACGGTGCGCAGCTGATCGCGGAACTTGCCGTCCAAAGCCGCGACCATCGCCGTGCGCACCGGGTCGTTGGCCGGCCGCGCCTTGCCATCGAGCACCGGGTTGAAACGGGCGTCGAAAAGCTCAAGCAAAGTCGTCACCAGCCCCGGCTGGTTGTGCAGCACTTGTTGCACCAGCGTGCTGGCGAACGACACGCCGAGCTGGCGGGCGTAGGCCAGGTAGGCGCGCATCACTTGCAGCTGCCGCCAGTCCAGGCGCGCCGCCAGCAACAGGCGGTTGAGCGAGGTGCTGTTGACCCGACCATCCATCACCGCGTGCAAAGCGGCGACGAACGCGGCGCCGCATTCCAGCAACTGCGGGCCATTGTTGGCTTCGCTGGCAATCTTGTAGGTCTCGAAATAGACCGTGCGGCCGTCGGCGTCGGTGACCGGATCGGTGCGCTCGCCGAGCACGCGCACGCCAAAATTGTCCAGGATCGGCAAGATGTCCGTCAGCGCGATGTCCACTGGGGTATAGACCAGCAGTCGAATGACTTTCTGGGCGGCGTCGCGCACATCGCAGCGCAGGCGGATTTCGGTCGGGCCACCCGCGGCAATCGCCGCCAGCGAGCGCAGGTCTTCGAGCAGGTGTTTCGAGTCGGTCCAGTCTGCGTCCAGGTCGCCGAGCGAACTGCCAAACTGCAGGCACAGCGTGTCGATCTCCTGCTCGCCGCAGCCGGTCGTGCGCAGCGCTTCGCGCAAGTTCTCGAGCATCGGGGTGACCAGCGCCGACAGCGCGTCGGACAGCGCGTCCGGATCCGGAGTCCGCAACGAGGTCTTTGCAAACAGCAGCAGATCGACGACGAGCGCGTCGGTCTTGCCGTGCAGCAGCTTCATCAGCACCTCTTCGGCGCCAAATGCGCTCTTGAGGTGGTCGCGGAGCTGGTTGCGGATCGCGTCGCTGTAGCGGTTGGCCGGCAAGATCGCGAACAGCTGCGCGGCCGTGCTGTCAGCCTCCGACCGGTACCACACCCGCGGCGGTCCGCCGAAGTCGACGTCGATGGCCTCGTTGATGACCGCGCACAGGCTCTGCTCGGAGGCGGTCATGGAGAACGCCATCGGCAAGCGATCGAAGAAGCTGAGGAAAAGCTTCATGCGGTGCGACGACGGCACCAGATCTTCAGTGGCCACCATCCGCCCGAGCTTGCCGCGCAGGAACGGCACCTGGCTGGCGCGGCCGGTATCGGCCTTGTACGTAAATAGCCCTTGGAAAACCACGCCGCCATCGGGGTTGCCTTCGCCATCGAAAAGGCGCATCCGCACTTCGACCAGGGGTGCGTCGCGGTGCACGGGGCTGTGCATGCGGCTCTGGTGGATCGACACCAACGGCGCCGTCACCGCAAACGCGGTGCTCGGGTCGGTTTCACAACCGGCGTGGTCGGCGCGGTCGTAGCGCCCCAGGCCCAGACGCCCGGTCGGCCGACCTTGGGCGTCAAAACCGTAGGCACCCATGAAGATGAAGTTGTAGTCGATGAGCCAGTTGCAAAAGGCCACCTCTTCGGCGAAATCGGGGGCGCCTGGACGGGCGCCATCGGCGCAGAACTGCAGCGTCGCCAGCATGTCGCGCACCAAGCGCTTGGTCATGCGAAAGTCCGCTGCAATGCGCTGGGCGCGCTCCAGCGCCGCGGCGATGGCCTGCTTGATCTCGGGACCGCGGTCGCCGACCGCGCTCGGCGACAGCATGTGGCAGCTGAACGACTCGGGCCGCGCTTGCGGATTGTCGGGGGTCAGATCGACGAGGCGGTGATCGGCGTTGCGCTCGACGGGCAGGATCATGTTCAGGGTGCCGAGCACCGGCACATCCAGGCGCTTGAGCGCCAGCTTGATCGTGTCGATGATGAACGGCTGGTCGGCCATGCAGGTCTCGAGCACCACCATTGGCAGGTCGTAGCCGTGCTTGGCCTTTTGCGGCCGCGAGCAACCCACTAGGATTTCATCGGGTTTGCGCACCGATACCCGCTGCAGCGCGTTGTGCACATGCTGGGCGAACGCCTCGACCGGGTGGCGGGCGATGAATTCGCCGTCCGCGCGCAGCCGTACGGCATACGCCATGAATTCAGCCTGTTCACGCAGCTCTGGCGAATCGAAAAGCGCCGAATCGCGCACGGCCTGCACGAACCGTTGGCGGCGGTCGCTGCGGTCCGTCGCGCGACTGGTCGGCAGCGGAAACGAACCGGAGGTGCGCAGCGCGCGGTGTTTGCCACTTGGGTTCTGGGCAGACGTCGTCATCGGATTTCCTTGTGCGTGGATGCGGTTGGCGGCAGTGGCGGGTCCCCTGTGCGCCGATCTGGCCCGGTCCGCAAGCGCGGCTGGCCTGGCGGGGGCGCCGTATACACCCCGACCGGCGACCGGGCAATACGCAGCGCGTCATGGCGCTGTCGCCCATTGGCGAGCGACGCGTTGCGTCAAAGGTCGTCGTCCGCGCCAGCGGGCTTGGTTGCCGGCTTGATGCCGACAACTTCGTCAATGCGTTCGAAAAACAGCGCCGCGCCGCGCTGCCGCAGTTGCTCGAACACCAGACGCTGGGCCTCGCGTTCGCGTACCGGGTCGACGATGTGTGCGGCAATGTCGGCCCGAACGGCCGGATCGCGCCACGACGCCCGCCGCGCCGGGTCGACCTTGTCCAAGAATGCGATGTGCCAGCCAAACGCCGTGCGAATGGGCGCAGACAGCTGGCCTGGCTGCAGCGCAGTCACCGCGTCGGCGTACTCCTGCACCATCACGTCGTAGCCTTTCTGGTCGGCGTGTGGCTTGGCCTTGTCGTAGAAGAACTGCACTTCGGCGGCGGCCGCATCGGGAAACCGTCCCGCCAGCACCTTGACCCTGGCCCACATCTCGTTGCCGGTAGCCGGCGGGTCGGCCACCAGGGCTGCGTGCAAATCGCGCACGACGGGTTCTGCTTTGTCGATGCACTGCCGCACTTCCTCCCGGGCCCCACATTGCTGGGGACTGCCCGAGCAGCACAGCACCTGAGCATCGATGGCGAAATAGGCGTCGGCGTGGTCGTAGTGCACGCGAATCGCCGGGTTCTTGTAGGCGGCAGCGATGTCGGCATCGTGGAGCGTCTTGGGCGTCACCTTGGCCATGGCCCGCTCCAGCAGCGTCCGCGCCATCGCCTGCCGGTGGGCTTGCTGGGTCTGGGCTTGCCGCCAGCCGCCAGCCGCCGCCGCGGCTTGGGCCACAACTTCCGCCTGGACGACCGCTGCGAGCACCTGGTCGCGCGACCACTCTGGGTGCGCTTGCCAGGCCATGGCGACGCGGTCCGCCGTCACCGCTGCGCCATCGACGCATGCCACTAGGGCAGCCTGCGCGGCACCCGGCGTGCAGCCAACCGCTGCCCACGGCGCGCGGCCGACGGGACCGACCGGCAGTGCGTGCGCGGCCTTCGCAGTGGCCACAACCGCCGTA
>CAXRHS010000590.1:0-3303 GCA_964230235.1 Myxococcota bacterium | reverse complement strand
CATCGTCAGGGGTCAGCGGCCGGCCCTTGGTCGAGCCGCGCCCATAGGAAGCGGACATGACCGCATCGGGGTCCGAACTGTGGCCAAGGCCGATGAAGTGCCCCACCTCGTGGGTCAGCACCGTCTGCAAGTCAAACTGCGCGTTCTTGGTGCTGATGGTGAAGTTGTTGGAGGCCGAGTTGACCTCGATGTCGGCGTCGACGATCTCGCCCGTCTTGGTGTCGTAGTGCGCGATCGCCTTGGCCAGCGTGTTGTCGGTGTTCTTGTATTTCCAGTCGTTGTCGCGAAACAGCACCACGTTGACATTGGGGCCATTGGGGTCGTAGGCGACTTCGATGCAGTTGGTGTCTTTGAGTTCGCCGAACGTCAAGCTCGCAGTCTTGCCGTCGCCGCAGTCGACGTCGCTCCACGCGGCAAACGCCTTGCGGACCGCGTCACGGACTTTGTCCATCGGCAGGTTCTGGGTGCCATGCATCTGCATGCTGTAGCCGATGCAGTGGCCCTTCCAATACAGCTTGGCGCCGCTGGCCGGGCAGCCGTCGCTGTCGGTGGCGCACGACTCGCCTTTGCAGGTGGAGGACCGGCAAAACGCCGCGCCGTCGCTGGCCGTTGCCAAGGCCGTGACCATGCCCAGGCCGAAAAGCGCTCGTCTCACGGACACCACGTGTTCTTGTCCGGGCAGCAGTCGCCGTTCTTGACGCACAGGGCGTCGCACCAGCAGGTCTTGCCCGCGGCATCTTTGCTCTGTTTGTCGCACAGGTTCTTGCAGCCGACGGTCGCGGGTACGCAATCCGGCTTGCAGTTCGTGACCGTCTCGCCCGCCCCGCACACGCCGTTGCCACAGGTCGGGTTGAGACATGCCCCAGTGTCGGGCTTGCACTCTTTGGGCGACGCACAAGTGCCGCAGGTGCCGCCACAGCCGTCGCTGCCGCACAGCTTGCCGGTACACTGTTTGGTACAGGTGCCGGTGCAGGCAGTGCCGTCGGTCTTGCAGGTCTGGCCAGCCAGGCAGCCGCCGCAGGTGCCGCCGCAACCGTCGGGGCCGCACACCTTGCCGGTGCAGTTCTTGGTGCAAGCCGTGGAGCAACCGCTGCCGTCCGTCTTGCAAGACTGCCCGGTCGGGCACGAACCGCACACCCCGCCGCAGCCGTCGGGGCCGCACACCTTGCCGGTGCAGTTCTTGGTGCAACTCGCGGCGCAACCGCTGCCGTCGGCTTTGCAGGTCTGGCCGGACGCGCACGACCCACAAACGCCGCCGCAGCCATCGGGGCCGCAGACCTTGCCGGTGCACTGTTTGGTGCACGATCCGCCCGAGCAGGCGCTGCCGTCCGCCGCGCAGGTTTCGCCAGACGGGCACGGGCCGCACGAGCCGCCGCAGCCATCGGGGCCGCACACCTTGCCGGTGCAGTTCTTCAGGCAGGTGCAGCCGGTCTGGTCGGTCTTGCAGGTCTGGCCGCTCTGGCAGGTGCCGCAGCCGCCGCCACAGCCGTCGGGGCCACACTTCTTGTTGGTGCAGTTCGGCGTGCAGCCCGACTGGCAGTCTTTGCTGCAGTTGGTCGGGGTCTCGCCGGTGTCGCATTTGCCGTCGCCGCAGGTCTTGGGCACGCACAGGGTGCCGGTCGCGTTGCAGTTGCTGCCGGTCGCGCACTTGGCACACAGGCCGCCGCAGCCGTCGCTGCCGCAGACCTTGCCGTCGCATTTCTTGACGCACGGGCAGTCGCCGGGGCAGGTGGCGGTGGACTCGCCGGGGTCGCAGGTCTTGTTGCCACACTGCGAGGTGCTGACGCAGGCGGTGCCGTCGGCGTTGCAGGTTTGGCCATCGGCGCAGGTGCCGCACTCGCCGTCGCAGCCGTCGGGGCCGCATTTCTTGCCGGTGCACTTGGGCGTGCACGCGGCGGCCGGGCACAGCGCTTCTTTGTCGCTGCAGCAGTCGGGCGGGTCTTGCTTGACGCACAGGTCGTCGCAGTAGCAGGTCTTGCCGTCTTCCTGGCTTTGCTTGCCGCACAGGTCCTTACAGCCGCTTTTGAGCGCGGTCTGGCAGTCTTTGGGGCAGTTGGCCGGCGATTCGCCTGCTTCGCACTGGCCGTTGCCGCACTCGGCCGCGCCGGTCTTGCAGTCGCCGGGGCAATTGGTGTGGTCTTCGGGCGGCGTGCAGGCGTTGTCGCCACAGGTCGGACCGCCCGCCTTGCAGTCTGCTTTGCAGTTGACGCCGTTCTCGGGCGGGTTCTGGCAGGCGCCGTCGCCGCAATCGATCGGGTAGCACTTGTAGTCAAAGGCACAGCCAATCAGCGCCTTGGCCTTGGACAACGTGTTGCCCGACAGCCCAACGGCGCACAGTTCGATGCACTTGACGGTCCCGCCGCAGTCGATTGCGCACTCGGCAAAGCTCGCGCAGCCCGGATCGAGGTTGCATGCGGCATACGGGCCATTGCACTTGGCCGGCAAGCACAACATGAATTCGCTGGTATAGCCGCAATCCTCCGGACAATTGCTGTCATCTTCGCCGGGCTCGCACAGGTCGTTGCCACAGTCTTGCGGAGCCTTGCAGTCGATCGGGCAGGTCACGGTGTTTTCGGGCGCCTCGCACTTGCCATCGCCGCACTTGCCCTTGGCGTCCGCACCGCCGGCGTCGGCGACATCGGCAGAGGCAGTCTCCGCGTCGGCTGCCGCATCGGTCGATCCGCCCGCGTCCGCCGCCCCGTCGCCCGTCCCGTCCAGGCTGCTCGGCTTGGTGGTCTTGGGTTCGCACGAGGTCTGCAGCGCGCCGCCGCCGGCCGCCGCCGGGGACTCCACGCACTTGAATTCGGCGCCGCAGGTCTCCAACGCCTCCCACGACTGGGTTGCAGCGTCACAGCGCTCGCGCTGACTCGAAAGCGCCGTAAACACGCAGCGCTGCTCGTCGACCGCCGGGTTGCACTTTTGGGCGCCGCTCGCGTCCAGGCCGCCGCCACTGCTATCTTGCGGGTTCTGCAAGCCGGTAGTTTGGCCCTGTTCCGCGCCGCACGCGGCAAGGCCAACCAAGCCCAGGGCAAACCAGCAGCGACCGATGACGGCAAGCCAGAAACGCATGTGCATGTTCGCCTTTATCTCGACGCCGAAGCGGCCGGTGCGCCGCCGCAGCCCAGTTGCGCAGGTGGACGGCCAGCCGGCAAGGATGCCGTTTGGTTGCTGTTTCGTCAAGCCGCGCAGCGGGTCCAGCGCGCGCAAAGACTGCGAGATTGCGTAAAGCTGTCAGTCGATTGGACGCCGTCAGCGCCGCGCGACCCCGATCCGTCAGCGCCGCGCGACCTCGATGGTGCGGTC
>CAXRHS010000589.1:0-2404 GCA_964230235.1 Myxococcota bacterium | reverse complement strand
GTAGTCGCCAACGTAGACGTTGCCCTGGCCATCGAGCCCAACGCCGATCGGCAAGCTGAACTGGGCCTTGCTGCCCGTGCCGTCCGCGTAGCCATTGGTGCTGCCCGCGAGCGTCGTCACTTTGCCTTGCGGGGTAATCTTGCGAATGCGGTGGTTGCCGTAGTCGGCCACATAGGCGACACCCGCAGGCGTGACCGCAATCGAATAGGGCGTGTTGAACCTGGCTTTCGCCCCTGTGTCGTCAATCAGACCGGCGGAACCGTTGCCGGCCAGGCTGGTGACAGTGCCGTCTTGGGCCACCAACCGGATGGCGTGGTTGTCGCGATCGACGACGTAGAGCGTGTTGGTCGGCCCGAGCGCCAGGTCGGCAGGTCCGCTGAACCACGCCTGGACGCCCTTGCCTTCTGCGTAACCGGGGTTGCCAGAGCCGGCCAACGTCGAGACGCTGCCGTCGGCGGCGATGACGCGGATGCGGTGGTTGGCGGTGTCGGCCACAAAAGCCACGCCATTGGCCGCAACCTCGACGCCAATCGGATAGTTGAAGGCCGCACTGCCGGCCGCACCGTCCTGGTAGGCCGCGTTGCCGGACCCGGCCACGGTGACGGCCGTGGTGTCGATGCCCGCGAGGCACTTGCCGTTGCTGCACACATCACCCTTGGTACACGCATTGCCATCTTCGCAAGCTGTCGTGTTGTTGACGAACGTGCAGGCGTTGTTGGTGCAGGTGTCAGTCGTGCACCCGTTCTTGTCGTCGCACTGGCTGTTCTGGGTGCAGTAGCCGTTGCAGCCGATGATCTTGGCGTGGGTGCACGCGCCGGTGCCCTTGTCGCAGGCGTCGGTGGTGCAGGCGTCTTTGTCGTCGCAGTCCAGGTCGGCGGTGCCGCACACCCCGCCCGAGCAGGCGTCGTTGACGGTGCAGTACTGCCCGTCGCTGCAGCCGGCGCCGTCGGCACGGGTGCTCCACGCGGTGGCATTCTTGGCCGCGTCGCAGGCCTGGCAGTCGTTCTTGGCGTTGACTGCGCCATTGACATAGCAGGTGCTGCTGATGCTGCATGGCTTGGTCGCGTCCACGACGAGGCGCACGCGGCTGCCGTCGAAGTCGGCCACCCACACAAAGCCCTGGTCATCGACGGCAACGCCAGTGCTGTTGCTGAACTGCGCCTGCGCCGCGTTGCCGTTGTTGAAGCCGTACACGCCGGTGCCGGCAAGCGTCGTCACCACGCCCGAGGACGAGATGCGTCGGATGCGCTGGTTCAGCCGGTCGGACACCGTGAGCGTGCCCGAACGATCCCAGGCAATGCCCCACGGCCCATAGAACACGGCCTGATTGGCATTGCCGTCGAGGTACCCCGGATTGCCGGTGCCGGCCAAGGTGCTGACGACGCCTGCGGGCGTGACTTTGCGGATGGCGTTGTTGCTGTAGTCGGCGACATACAGGTTGCCGGCGGCGTCCAAGACTGCGCCGCGCGGGTTGTTGAACATGGCCACGCCAGCCGCGCCGTCTTTGTAGCCGGCCACGCCACTGCCGGCGTGGGTGGACACGACGCCCTTTTCAAGCTTGCGGATGCGCTGGTTGTTGCCGTCGACGATGTAGGTGATGCCGGCGCTGGTGGTGGCGCTGGCAATCGGGCCATTGAAGCGCGCCGCCGAAATCGGTCCGTCGATGTAGCCGCCGACGCTGCCGGCAAGGGTGGTCACGTCGCCTGTGGCCGGGTCGATTTCGCGCAGGCGGTGGTTGCTGTAGTCCGAGACGATGAGCTTGCCGCCCGCCCATTCAAGGCCGCCCGGGTTGAAGAAATATGCTTTGGCCCCATTGGCATCGACAAAACCGGCGCTGCCGGCGCCCGCGAGCGTGGTCACGTTGCCCTTGGCGTCGATCTGGCGAATGTTGTGGTTGCTCCAGTCGGTGACGTAAACGATGCCCGTTGGGCTGCGGGTCAAGTCCAACGGCCGGTTGAAGCGGGCGGCTGCGCCAAGGCCGTCCAGGTTGCCTACCACGACCGCGCCAGCGACGGTGGTCGTCATCACCACGCTGCCGGCGGCGCACTTACCGCCCTGGCACGCGTCGCTCAGCGTGCACGGATTGCCGTCGTCGCAGGGCGCGCTGTTGTTGTTGTTCTGGCACTTGGCGCTGGCGCAGGTGTCGGTGGTGCAGACGTTCTTGTCGTCGCAGTCGGTATCCTTGGCGCAGTTGCCGCCGCAGCCGACGATGATGGCGTGCGTGCAGCCACCGGTAATCGGATCGCAAGCGTCTGTTGTGCACGAGTCCTTGTCGTCGCAATCTGGGGCCTTGCCCGGGCCGCAACTTCCGCCCGCACACGCGTCGGGCGCCGTGCACAAGTCGCCGTCGCTGCACGCCGAACCATCTGCTGCCGGCGTGAACTGGCGCGCGCGCGCCGGGGGG
>CAXRHS010000588.1:0-2311 GCA_964230235.1 Myxococcota bacterium | reverse complement strand
CGCGGTCGTGCCGCGCGCTGCTGGGGTCGCGGGACCTGGCCGACCACACGCTCGGGCCCGACGGGCTGCCGATCCACACCACCCAAGGCAACGAGCTGCGCACCTGGGCCGAGGCGACGCCGCACAAGCAGCTGACCAAGGTCCACGCGCCGCGCGCCGCCCGTGGCACCGACCTCAACCCGTACATCGCCTACGACCCCGAGCTGTGCATCCTGTGCGCGAAGTGCACCCGCTACTGCGACGAAATCGAGGCCGTAAACGCGATTACACTGTCGGGCCGCGGCAGCGAAACCACCATCGCCACCGCCGGCACCCGCGGGCTGCTCGACACCACCTGCGAGCTGTGCGGCGGCTGCATCGACGTGTGCCCGACCGGGGCCATGCATGCCAAGCAGGCGCCGCGGTTCTTGCCCAAAGAAGAGGTGCAAAAGGTCCGCTCGACCTGCAACTACTGCGGCGTCGGCTGTCAGATTGACCTCAACGTCCACCAGGGCAAGGTGGTGCAGGTCACCGCGCCGCCGCCGGGCGAGACCGTCAACGACGGCAACCTGTGCGTCAAGGGGCGGTTCGCCTATCAGTTCATCCACCACCAGGACCGGCTGACCACGCCGATGGTGCGCCGCGCCGACGGGCAATTGCACCCGGCAACGTGGCAAGAGGCCATCGACACCGCCGCTAAAGGGCTTTTGCGGGTCAAGGACAAGTACGGCCCCGACGCGCTTGGGTTCGTATCGAGTTCGCGCTGCACCAACGAAGAAAACTACCTGGTGCAAAAGCTCGCGCGTGCCGCCTTTGGCACCAACAACGTGCACCAATGCGCGGCAACTTGACACGACCCCACTGTCGCCGGTCTGGCGACGACCTACGGTGCCGGTGCGATGACCAACTCGATTCCCGAAATCGAGGACTGCGAACTGCTTTTCATCATCGGCAGCAACACCACCGAGGCCCACCCGGTCATCGCGATGGCGATGAAGAAGGCGCTGCACAAGGGCGCCAAGCTCATCGTCGCCGACCCGCGGGCGATCTGGCTGACCCACCATGCCGACCTTCACATCCAGCATCGGCCGGGCACCGACGTGTGGCTGGTCAACGCGATGATGCATGTGGTGCTCGCCGAGGGGCTGCACGACCAGGGCTACATCGACGCGCATTGCGAGAACTTCGAGGCGATGGCCGCGACGGTGCGCGAGTACTCGCCCGAGAAGGCCGAGGCGGTGACTGGCGTGCCGGCCGAGCAGATCCGGCAAGCCGCGCGCATGTACGCGACCACCAAAAAGGCGGGCATTTTCTATACGCTCGGCATCACGGAACACACCCACGGTACCGACAACGTCTACTGCCTGGCGGACCTGGTGGCGATTACCGGGCATTTGGGCGTGCGTTCGGCGGGCCTGAACCCGTTGCGCGGCCAGAACAACGTGCAGGGCGCCGGCGACCTCGGTGCACACCCTGACAACCTGCCGGGCGTGCAGAAAGTGGCCGACCCGGTGGCGCGCGAGCGCTACGAGAAGCTGTGGAATGTCCCGCTGACGACCAAGCAGGGCCTGACGTTGACGCAGATGATGCACGGCGTCGAGCACGGCACGGTGCATGGCCTGTTTGTGATGGGCGAGGACATCGTGGTGTCAGAGCCCAACGCCGCCCAATTGGAAGCGGCGCTGAACAAGATTGAGTTTCTGGTGGTGCAGGAGATTTTTCCGAGCGAGACCATGCGGTTTGCGCACGTGGTGTTTCCGGCCGGGTGCTTTGCCGAAAAGGACGGGACGTTCACCAACACCGACCGGCGGGTCCAGCGGGTCCGTGAAGCCGTGCAATCGCCGGGCCAGGCGCGGGCGGACTGGAAGATTCTGGTCGACCTGATTGCCGCGTGCGGCTATCCGACGCCGCGCTACCAGAACCCAGGCGAAATCTGGGCCGAGATGTCGGCGGTCAGCCCGCGCTTTGTCGGCATCAGCCACGACCGGCTCGACCGCGATGGTGGCCTTCAGTGGCCGTGTCCGACGCTCGAGCACCCAGGCACACCGACGCTGCACGTCGACAAGCCAATGCGCGGCAAGGTGCTGCTGCGCGGGGTCGAGTACCGGCCGCCGGTCGAACCCACCGACGAAGCGTACCCGCTGGTGCTGTCGACCGGGCGCGTGCTGTATCACTACAACGCCGCCAACCAGACCACCCGCGAGAAGGGCGCGGCGCTCAAGGTCCCGAACAACTTCTTGGAGATGCACCGGTACGACGCCAAGCGGCTGGGGGTCAAGGACGGCGAGCGGGTCAAGGTCACGTCGCGGCGCGGCACGATTGAGGTCGCGGC
>CAXRHS010000587.1:0-4942 GCA_964230235.1 Myxococcota bacterium | reverse complement strand
CGGAACGCGCAAGGGTGCGGATCGCCAATTGGGGTCCACCGCGTGCTGGGCGCAACTTGTGTAACTACGCGACGTTCGTGTTGCTCCCTGCGGCTGAAGCCGCGGGCTCAGGATACCAAGCCCGGCCTGCGCCGGGCTGGGATTTTGTATTTGATTACTTATCCTTGCGCAGGCGAGGCTTTGCACACCTAGGCCGCGGCTTCAGCGGCCGGCAGTATTTGCGAGGTGTGTCTGAGCACCATCCCGCCGGTCGCCCCCATTTCAGGAACCACACCCCCTGCCTCGGCCCCGCGTTGACAGTGCCGCCAAAACCCATTGAAGTAAGCCACCGCGATGGGTCGTCGTTTTCACCAGCTGGGCTTTGTGGTTGTGCTGGGTTGCGCGGGCGCCTGCCGCAAAGATGGCGATGCGAGTCCAGACGCCGCACTGCCGCCCGCGGCACCGGCTGTCGAGGCCGCCGCTGCTCCGCCCAATGCACCGCTGCCCCCGGCCAGTGCAGCCGACGACGAGGAGCCGGTCCCAGCTGGCCCTGCCGTCGAGGTGCGGGTGGCGGATGACCCTGCCCAGCCGCTCGCCTACTACCGCGGGTTTGCCAACGATCGCGGTCAACAAGGTGCGGTGCTGTATTCACGCAAGGCCAACGCGCGTGCGCCACTGGCGATCCAGGACGGCGGCGTCGCGCTGCGCGGCCACGACAAGCCAACCGGTGTGCGCAAAGGGCCGCCGCGCCTGGTCGGTGAGCGGCCGCTGCTGCTCTCGATTGGTGCCCAATGGTGCAAGCCCTGCAGCGAAGAACTTGGCGACGTCGTTGACCTGGCGCGCCAGGTGCGCGGTGACAGCGCCGACGATGCCGTTGGGTTGCTGTTTTCGTTGCAGGGCGTGCCCGACGAGTGGCCGCTCGCCGAAGTGCGCGACGAATTCGTCACCAAGCACAAGGCAGCGAAAAAGCTCAAGCAAGCCATCCAGATTCCGCCATGGGCCGAGTTTCGCGCCGACATCGAGTCCAACTGGGGCGAAGCGGTCGGCAAGTTGGGCCTGCTCGGCGGTGACAAAGTGTCGTTGCCAATCAACCTGTTGCTCGACCGCTGCGGCCATGTGCAGGCCGCGGCGAGCGGGGCCCTCAACGAGGACAAGAAGCAGGCATTTTTGCGCCAGGCAGCCAGGTTGCAAACCCAAGCATGTGCGGCGGCGCCTCCGGCCCAACTGCCCCCGCCGCGACCCGTCGCGCCAGGGCCAGCCAAGCCGCGCGTGGACCCCAAGCCCGGCGAAGGTAAGACTGTACCGCCCATCGGTGTCGATCCTGGGCCCGCGAAGGGCGAGGCAGGCCTCAAGCCACCCGCTGACGGCGACAAACCGGCAGGAGAGCGGCCGCCTGGCAACGGAAAGGCGCCAGCGGCGCCCAAAGCAGAGCCAGGCAGTGGCGACAAGGCGGAAAAGCCCACCGAAAAGGGGGCCGAAAAGGCCAAAGACGACAAGCCCGCCGAACCAGGCGGCACCCCCGCGAAAGCCGACAAGCCAAAGGACGACCAGCCAAAAGACGACAAGCCGGCCGAGAAAAAGTCGGACCCAGCGCACGCAAAGGAGGCGACCAAGTGAGCGCGTTTGCCCACCTCTGCCGCGAGTGCTTGGATGTGCCCTCGACGCAGTGCGGCTACCGGCACTGTCCAGCGCGCCTGGGTGCCGCGTCGGTCCTGCCCGGTGCCGCTTCCACCAATGCCGACGCAACCCGTGCGGTCGCGCCGACGGTGCCGCCTTCCAATCCGAACGACGCGCTGATGACCCGGTTTGCGGCAGGTGCCGCGCCGCCGACCGCCGCGGTGCCGAACCCCGCGCTGCCGGCGGCGGCACCCTATGCTGTGCCGGCGGCGCCGCCCGCGGCTGCCGGGGACGCGCTGCAGACCCGTTGGGTTGAGTCTGCGCGGTCCGCGCCCTCGGTCGGCCCAGTTGCGCCGCCGGTGGCACAGCCGGCCAATAGCGACGCCTTGTCGACCCGTTACGTGTCGCCGACCACGGAGATCAAGCGATGAGCGAACCGGTCGAACCGACCAGCGGCGTAGCGCGCGGTCTGGTGCCTGCTTTGTGCGGCGCCGCGGTGCTGGCCGTGCCCGGCGTGCCGGAGACGCCCAAAGTGGCGGTGGCACTTCTGCTCGCGCTGGTCGGCGCGTGGCTGACTGCGACGGCGGGGCGCACGCGCCTACAGGCCGTGCACGCGCGGTTCGTGCCGCCCGATCCGGCCCAGCGCACAGTCGCTGTCCAGGTTCCGCTGGCGCTGCCGCCGGTTACAGCTGCCCAGGCCGCGCCGCTGGCCGCTGCGCCCGTGTACCATCAACCGCCGGTCGCGCCCGCGCCACCAACGCGCACCCCCTTGCCGCCGACCTCGCCGCAGATGCCGCTCGGCGGGCCGACGCCAACGGCCATTGGACCGGACCCGGTCTACCTCGGGCCGCACGCGGACCCGGCCTTTCCAGCCTGGCAGCTGCACTGGCAACTGCGCGACGGGCGCAACGGTGCGATACCCTTGCCGATGGGCGCACAAGTCAAGCTTGGTCGTCACTCCGAGAGCCACATCGTGGTCGCCTCGGACGAGGTCAGCCGCACCCACCTTGTGTTCAGCGTGACGCGGGCCGCGGTCCATGTCAGCGATGCCGGCAGCGGCAACGGGACCTGGCATCGGGTGGGCGAGGGCGTGTTCGAGCGGATGCCGGCCCATGCCGCGGTCGCGCTGCAGGCCTGGGACCAGTTGCGCATCTCGGAACCTTGGGCCATCGTATTGACCCTCGAACCGGCGGGTCATTGACAGGGCGGTGTGGCTGAATGCCCAAGGTTTTCGTCGATTTGCGAACGTGGTGTGGGCTTCTTGCGGCGGTCGCGCTGGCGTGTGCGGCTCCGGCGTGGGCCGACAAGCCCAAGGGTGGGCCTTCGGGCGGTCGCACCTTCGACCCGGTCAAGCTCAGTTCGCTGAGCCGCTGCCAGACCACGTCGCTGAACTGGGCGGTTTCGCTGACGCTGGTCGATCGCACCACCGGCCGGACGTTGACCGAAGAAGAGGTGGTCGGCGAGAAGCTGCAGGTGCAGTTGCTGGTCGACGGCAAGCCCGCCGACGCGCCGCGCGAAGGCAACGCCTTTCAGATGAAGTGGCGGACGCCCGATGTCCCGGGCGCGCACAAGCTCGCGGTCCGGTTGGTGACCCAAAAAGGCAACGTCGACGTCCCCGAGCAAGACATCTTTGTCGCCAACGACGCCCGCGTCGTGCTGCAAAGCCAGACCGCCATCGCCGACATCGAGGGCGGCTGCGCCAAAGACGCGCGCTGCGTCCCTGTCGACCTTGGCAAGTCGATGGGCTTGTGGCCCGGGCTCAAGCTGGAACTGGTGCGCAAGAAGCCGTCGACCGGCGCCGGCTGGGCCGAAGCGCCGATGCACCTCAAGCGCGGCACGGAGTTGCTGGAATTGCCGCGCGACAAGGTCATCGAACTCAGCTACGAACCGACCCAGACCCTGCAGGTCTGTTACGCCGCCCCGCGCTGCACCGCCCCGCCCGTCAATCCCCAAGAGCTCATCGACATCAAACCGGTGCACTTTTGCCTGGCCGACCAGGACGACGAGTGCAAGAAGAACCCCCGGGCGTTCGCGTGCGACAAGCCGCGGGCTGGCACGACGCTGGTGGTGCCGCAAATTCTCGAAAACACCTGGATTGACTGCAATTTGTGGTGGATTCTCATCGTCGCCGGTGTCCTCTTTGCGACCATTGTCCTTGTCGGCATCGTGACGCCGGCCCAGTTCAGCAGTTCTGCGTTGTTGCGCGTCGCCAACAACCAGCGCCAGTTGGCCCGCGAGCAGGGTCGGCCGCTGCGCCGCGAGCCGGGCGGCAAGCGCGGGTTCTACCGCGGCGCCACCGTTTGCTTTACCGACATCGGCACCACCGTCAAGAAGTCGCAGGGCCATGTCTTGCAGCTCAAAGCTGGACCGGATCGCCAGATTCTGCTGGTCAAGAAGGGCGGCAGTCTGGAAAGGTGGGAACGCAACGCCTGGAAGCAGGTCGACGCCACCGCGACAGGCAAGGACGTCCTGAACGAACGCACACTCGTTTCCGGCGGTCAGTACCGCGTGAACGGCCAGTATTTTTTCACCGTCGATTTCTAGCGGCACCCCCGCACCCATCCGCAGGAGCACACCATGGCCGAACAAGCGCCACAGCAGAAAAACGTCACCCTGGGCATGGACGACCTCAAGGGCATACCGCCGACGTTCTTTTTGGGCATGGGCGGGTCGGGCGGCCGCGTGGTCGATGTGCTTGCCAAGCGGCTCAAGGCCGAGCCGTTCTGGCCAAAAATCAGCAAGCTCGTGCACTTTGTGTGTGTCGACACCGACGCCAACGATCTGGCGCGGCTGGCGCGGCGGGTCGAGACCAGCAACATCTCGCAGAGCGACAAGCGCAGGCGCATCGAGCTTTTGCGCGGCAATCTCGACCACGAAGCCAACCAGCGCGTTGCCTCGTGGGTTCACCCCTGGTACGGCTTTCGCGACGTCGCGGGCAAGGGCGCGGGCCAGATCCGGCTCGAGTCCCGCTTCAGCCTGCATTGCCAGATTGCTGACGCGCTGCCGGGCAACATCCGCGACCTCATCGTGCGCAAGCTGCGCGAGTCAATGGATGCGCTGAACATCAATGCACAAAAGGGTGCCAACGCCCGCTTCTTCATCTATGGATCGCTGGCCGGCGGCACCGGCTCGGGCGCGTCGCTGACCATGGCCTATCTGTGCCGTGCGCTCGCCAACGACGCTGGTATCCCGTCGGAAATCTTCGGCATGTTCTTCTTGCCGAGCGTGTTTCGCGACCGCATCGAGTCGGCGCTGGTGGCCAAGATCAACGCCAACGGCTACGCGGCGCTCAAGGAAATCGAGTGGTGCATGGAGATGCGCTACGACAAATGCGGCCCGGTCGGTG
>CAXRHS010000586.1:0-2152 GCA_964230235.1 Myxococcota bacterium | reverse complement strand
GGTTGACCTCGGCTTCCGCCGCCTGCAACGCCGGTCGCTCTGCTTCTCGTTGCGCGGCAAGCTCCTCCAGCCTGGTCAGTGCTTGTTTGGCAGCCTCGACCGCCTGGTTGCTTTTGGCGAGGCCGTCGCTCGCGGCTTTGTGCAGCTTCTCGGCTGCCGCATGGCCAGCGATGGCGACCACCAACTTGTCCAGCTCTTCCGCGCGCTTTTGCAGCGCGTCGGCCGCTACCACCTCTGCACGCAGCCGTTCTTCGCGCCCCGCCAGCGCATCGACAAGGGGTTGCAACGTGACCATGCTGGCCTGCGCTGCGGTCTCCTTGTCGGTCGCCTCGCTGAGTTTGGTTTTGCAGGTCGTGTGCTCGGCCGCCAGCGTCTCGGCCGCCTGCAACAACGGTGCCACTGCCGCTGCGCGTTGGGCCGCGCCAATGGTGTCCTGGCGCCGCTCATGCTCAGGGCGCAACGCCTCGTGGGCCGCAAGCTGTCCGGTCTGGCGCGCCAATTCTTTGATTTGACTACACAACTCGGTGGCAGACTGCAGTTCGGCGCGCGCGCGCTGCAGCGTCTCATGCTTGGCATTTTCGTCGTCTCGCAAGGCTGCGATGGTCTGCAAAAGCGACGGCTCACCTTCGGACAGCTCTTTGAAAGGTAAGTTCTTTGTTAGGTTGGCGATCACTGCATCGATTTCCGCGATGCGCTGACTGGCGCTGGCCGCCGCTTCCTTTGCTGCCTCGGTAATTGCCACGTGATCGAGTACTGGAAAGAGCTTTTTGAGCAGTTCTGCGCGATTGGCGCTCTCCATCTCCAAGAACTTCTGGAACTCGCCCTGCGGCAGCACCAGGATCTTGGCAAAATCCTCTTGGCTCAAGCCGAGCAATTCTTTGACCTTGGCATCTGCTTCAGCGGGCGCGACGACCTCGGGCGCCTGCGGGCCGGTGATCCGGCGGAGCGTGACGTAACTATCGGACTCCGCGCGACCCGTACGCACGCGGCGCACGAACTGGTAGGGCGAGCGCTCGACCTGCCAATGAACCCCGCGCACCGCAAAGGTAAAGCGCACAACCGTCGACACATCGTCGGCGGCGAGTTGGCTGCGCAGGCGAATGCCCGACCCTTTGCCGCCGCGCGCACCCAGACCCACACCGTACAAGGCGTAGCTCATCGCATCGAAAAGGGTGGTCTTGCCGGCGCCAGTCTCGCCGGCAATCAAGAACACGCTGTCGAGGCCGTCAAAGCGCAGCGTTTGCGGCTGCAGATACTGGCCAAAGGCCTGCAGGTGCAGTTCGATGGGTCTCATGTCGTCTCCTTTTCAGCCAACTGCTGGCGCACGGCCCGAAACGCAGCGAGCACAGCCGGCGTTGGCTCTGCCTGGTCGGTGAACTGCTGGTCGAAGCGCACGAACTCGGCTTCGAGGTCGCGCGGCGCGTCGCCGGCCACGACCGCCAGGGCCAGCGCGCCGCTGACCGGCGGCAGTTCGTTGCGAAAGCTGAGGATGTTCTTCCAGCGGCCGCGCAGTTCCTCCAGCGGATTGCCGGTCAAGGCCGCCGGAGTCAACGTCAGCTCGACGTAGTCGTCGACCATCTCGGCAAAGCGCGGATCGGTCAGCAGTTCGGTCAGGCTGCCGCTCAGGCGCCGCATCGGCCGCAGGTCGCGCAGTTCGTGGCGCTGCACGCGACAGGGCTGGCCGACCGCCACCTCGACCGCCAGGAACTGCTTGGGATAGTCGGCTTCGGAGAAACTGTACCGGGCAATTGACCCGCTGTAGTGCACATTCGGCGCCGGCGCCTGCGCGCGGTGCAAGTGGCCGAGCGCCACGTAGTCAAACCCCTCGAACACCGCCGCATCGATCTGGGTCGCCGCGCCGACCAACGTGCGCTCGGAATCGGACACCTTGCCGCCGGCGACAAAGCAATGGGCGACCAGCACTTGGGCCTTGCTGCGGTCCTGGCAGGCGCGAACCCGCCGCAGCGCTTCGTCCATCGCGCCGACCTGGCTGCGGTGCGCCTCGTCGAGCGCGCCGGCGACCAGAAAGGGCAGCGCCCACAGTTGCGCCGTTTCGCCGCTGGCAGCCGTCACCGGGCGACGAGTACCTGTACTACCACCGGGCCACGATCCGTCAGTCCTCCGGGGCTGATGGTGTGGATGTGGATGTGGA
>CAXRHS010000585.1:0-3723 GCA_964230235.1 Myxococcota bacterium | reverse complement strand
GGCAGACCAGTTCTTCACACACTCTCTGGATTTGATGTGCATCGCCGGCAGCGATGGCTACTTCAAGCGCATCAACCCCACCTTTGGTCGGCTGCTTGGCTTCAGCGACGACGAACTGATGGCCGCGCCGTTCTTGAGCTTTTTGCATCCGGACGATGTGCCGGCAACGCTGGCCGAGGTGGCGCGCCTGGGTCAAGGTGCGACGACCATTGACTTTGTCAACCGCTACCGCACCAAGACGGGCGACTACAAGATGCTGTCGTGGCGCGCGTTGCCCGACCCGCAGACCGGCCTGCTCTACGCGATTGCCCGCGACATTACCCAGCAGGCAGCCGATCAAGCCACAATGGTGCGGCAATTGACCCTGAACGCGGCGGTGCAGCAATCGGCACAAGTTGGCGTCATTTCGACCGACGCCGATGGCACCATCAAGTCGTTCAACGCCTTTGCAGAGCAATTGCTCGGCTACAGCGCCACGGAAGTCGTGGACCTGCAATCGCCAGCGATCTTTCACGACCTGGACGAGGTCGTGGCCCGTGCGGCGGCGCTGACGGCAGAACTCGGTCGCCCCATCGCCCCGGGCTTTGAGGTGTTCGTGGCCAAGCCGCGCGAGAGCGGCGTGGCCGACATCAACCGCTGGACCTACCTGACCAAGGCCGGCGCGCGCATCCCAGTCGATCTGGCCGTGACCGCCTTGCGCGCACCTGGCGGCGACGTCTTGGGCTACCTGGGCACGGTACACGACGCGCGCGACAGCATTGCCTTGGACACCGCCAGGCGCCTGGCCGAGCAATTGATTGATGCGCTGCCGACGGCGCTGGTGCTCTGCGACCACGAGGGCACCATCGTGCGCGCCAACGCCGGGGTTGCCGACATGCTCGGTTACCAGGCCGACCAATTGCTCGGGCGCAATATCAATCTGCTCGTGCCTCCCGCTGTGCGCCCACACCACGGCGGCCATGTCGCCAACTACTTTGCCGCGCCGGTCAGGCGGTCGATGGGCACTGGCCGCGACTTGTACGCACAGCATAGGGACGGTTCGCTGATTGATGTCGAGATCGCGTTGGCGCCCGTCGACCTGGCGAACGGCAAGGGTGCACTTGCCCTGGTCAGCGACGTGCGCGAGCGCAAGCGCATCGAGGCCAGACGCATCGCCGAGCAGCAGGCGATCAATGCCACGCAAGCTGTCGCAGAATTCGCGATGGATGGCACCATCATCAGCGCCAATCGGCGCTTTCTCGCGCTGTTGCGCTACGGGCTGAACGAGGTGGTCGGTTGCCACCACCGCATCTTTGTGGCAGCCGAGTACGGCCACAGCGCGGCGTATCGCGAGTTCTGGCAGGCCCTGGCGCGCGGCGAGTTCCAGGCCGGCGAATTCGAGCACTATGACAAGGCCGGAAACCCGGTGTGGTTGCAGGCGACCTACACGCCGGTGATGGGCGCCAACGGGCGGCCAGAACGGGTAATCAAGTTTGCCTCGGACATCAGCGAACGCAGGCGCATGCAAGACGAGCTTGGCGCGGCCCTGCGCGCGGCCGAGCAGGCAACGCAGACCAAGAGCCTGTTCCTGGCCAACATGAGCCACGAGATCCGCACGCCAATGAACGCCATCATCGGACTGTCGCACCTGGCCCTGCGCACCGACCTGACGCATCAGCAGCGCGACTACTTGGGCAAGATCTCGCAGTCTGCGCGCAACCTATTGACAATCATCAACGACATCTTGGACTTTTCAAAGATCGAAGCCGACAAGCTTGAACTCGAGTCGGCCGAGTTCGACTTGGAACACGTCACCAGCAATCTGGCGACCGTGGTGTCGCTGCGCGCCGAAAACAAGGGGCTGGAGTTGGTGTTCGACATCGCCCCAGACTTGCCGCGCTACTTGCTCGGCGACGCGACGCGCATCGGCCAGGTGCTGATGAACCTGACTACCAACGCCATCAAGTTCACCGATCAAGGCGAAGTGGTGGTCAAGCTGGCGGTGGCCGCGCGCGACGGCGACGACATCCGCATCACCTGCGCCGTCCGCGACACCGGCATGGGCATGACCCCCGAGCAGGTCGGTCGGCTTTTCCAGAGCTTCAGCCAGGCCGACGCCTCGATCAATCGCACCCACGGCGGCACTGGGCTCGGGCTGACCATCAGCAAGAAGCTGGTGCACCTGATGGGCGGCGACATCAGCGTGGCAAGCGAAAAGGGCGCCGGTAGCACCTTCACGGCGACCCTGTGTCTCAAGATCGCGCCGCCGCGGACCCGCCGCGGATCGGGAGTGCACACGCCCGTCGTGGCCGGGCTGCGGGCGCTGGTCGTGGACGACAACGCCACCGCGCGCCAGGTGTTTACCGAAATGATGCAGGCGTGGAATTTGGTCGTGCAACAGGCGGCATCTGGGCTTGAGGCGTTGGCCGAGATCGCGCGGGCCGCGGAGCGCGGCCAACCGTTTGACCTCATCGTGCTGGACTGGAAGATGCCCGGGATGGACGGCCTGGAGGTCGCCCAGCGCCTGGAAGCGGACGCGCGCGCCGGCGGCCATCGGCCCAAGGTGGTGATGGCGACAGCCCACATGGACGCCATGTTCGCTGAGCACGCCAAGTCGGTTGGCGTCCAGCGTGTGCTGGCCAAGCCGGTCAACCCGTCGGTGTTGTTTGATGCGCTGATTGACACCGTTCATTGTGTCGATGCCTCGACCGCAGGCGGTGCCGTGGACGAAGCCAGCTATGCCGCCGCGCTGACTGGGGCTCACATCCTGCTGGCAGAAGACAATGAAATCAATCAGCAAATTGCCTCGGAGCTGCTCACGAACGTCGGTTGCAAGGTCGTGATTGCCAACAACGGCGCCGAAGCGGTTGCCCGCGCGACCCCAGACCTCGACGCCATCTTGATGGACTTGCAGATGCCGGTCATGGACGGGTTCAGTGCGACCGCGCGCCTATTGCAGCGGCCCGAGATCGCCCATGTGCCCATCATCGCGATGACCGCCAATGCGATGGTCGAGGACCGCGCGCGGGTCACGGCTGCGGGCATGAAGGGCTTTGTGGCCAAGCCGGTCGAGCCGCGCGAGCTGTACGAGACCCTGTGCAAGTGGGTTGTACCGAAGATGCCGCCCACCGCGTCGTTGCTCAACCGCGCTGCGTTGGCTGTGCAGGAAGTGGCCGTGGTCGCGCCGGTCAGGCTGCAGCGCACCGCGACACCGGTCGAGGGCATCAGCGCGGTCGTACAACTGGAACTGCCGGCGGCCATTGACGGCATCGACCTTGTCGGCGCGCTGCGGCGGATGGGCGGCAACCGCCAACTGCTCGCCCGTTTGCTGCTGCGCTTTGCGCGCACGCAGCACGATGCCGCTGAGCGCATCGCCCGGGAACTCAGCACCGGCGACACCCAGACCGCCACCCGCGAGGCCCACACTGTCAAGGGTCTGGCCGCCAACCTCGGTGCAGAGCGCGTGCGCGACGTGGCGGCGGCCTTGGAGTCAGCCCTCGTCAACCAGCAGCCAACCGCCGCGCTGGTCGAGCAACTGGGCGCGGCGCTTGGCGAAGTCGTCGATGCGATTGGGTGCGCGATGAGCCAGGGCGGCACGGGCAGCGCCCAGCCCGCAGCCACCGCTGCCGACCTCGCCGCCGAATTGCGCGCCTTGCTGGCGCTCATCGCCGAAGAAGACCTTGCTGCACAGGGGCAATGCGCCACGGGCGCTGGGCTTGCTGGCGGTGCACTGGGCGTCGAGCT
>CAXRHS010000584.1:0-2500 GCA_964230235.1 Myxococcota bacterium | reverse complement strand
GCCGGGTCACGCCAGCATTTGGGCTGGCCTTTTCCGTGCGGTGCCGCTGATGGTCACGGTGGCGGTGTGTGCTCCGCCGCTGGCGATGCTGGTGCTGGTGCTTTTCTGGCTGGTGCCGCAACTGCTGCCGCGATCCAGTTCGCGCCCCGAGCGCGCCGACGCGGTCGACGCCGAATTGGCGCAGCGCTTTGCCGACGCTTTGGGCGCCCTGCCGGCGTTCGCACCATTGGGCCGCGACCGGCTTTTGCAGCTGGGCAAGCTCGGCCGACTCGAATCGCACGCGGATCGCGCGTTCGTACTGCGCCAGGGCGAGAAAGGCGATCGGCTGTGCTGGCTAGCGGCTGGCAAGGTGCGGGTGCGGGTCGAAGACGAAAGCGGCTTGGACCACGAGGTCACGGTGCTGCAACAGGGCGCCTTCTTTGGAGAAACGGCGCTGCTGGAGCCGGTCCTGCGCACGGCGACCGTCATCGCCGATGGCCCAGCTCAAGTCGTTGCGCTCGGTCGCGCGACGTTCTTGGACGCGCTGGCCGAACTCGGTGCCGATTCGGAGGGCGTCAAGGACCAACTGCGCACCGCCGCCGTGTTGCGCAACCACCCACTTTTCTGTGCTTTGGACACCGACGGCCTGCGCGCGCTGCTGTCTGCGGCGCAAGTCATCCGACTGCAAGCAGGCCAGGCCGCAGTCCAGCAAGGCCAGGCCGGGGACGTGCTGTTCGTGGTGCGCGAGGGCGCATTCGAAGTGCGCCGCGAGCACGGCGGTCGCGAACGCAAGCTGGCCCGGTTGCGACCAGGCGACTGGTTTGGCGAACTGGCACTGCTCGGCGACGGCAGACGCACGGCCAGCGTGGTGGCACTGAACGACGCGGTCGCCGTCCAAGTACCACGGCATGCCGTCGAAACGGCGGTGCTGCGCGATGTGACGGCAGCGCTGCACGTCTTGGAAGCCGCGTCGGAGCGCATGGCCGCGCTGCGGCAAGAGGAGGGGCTGTGAATCCCGGACGGCTCATCCCCACCCTGCTGCTGGCCACCGGAACCGTCGGGGCCGCCAAGAAAGGCCCGGACGTCGTGGCCAAGGTCACAGACACCGTCAAGATCGTCATGGTTCGCTACGAGTTGGCGCAACTGGGCCAGATGTACGATCGCGATACGGTGTTGAGCATGCCGGTCCCCAAACCCGGCGAGCCCGAGAAATTCTCCAGTTGGGTCCGCGAATGCCTCAAGGCGGGCGGCGGCCGCGATGTGGCGATGGACCTGTGGGAGACGCCCTATCGTTTCGACTGGGCGACCGGCGTCAAGGTCATGCGCAGCGTAGGCCCGGACAAGCAGCCTGGACCGTGCGCGACCAACGAACCGCGCGAAGGCGAGGATGACCTGTGCGAGGTTGTAGGCCAGCGAAAGTAGTGTTCATTTTTGCTCAATGGAGACTTTGCCTTGGACCACGCGCACAACCATCCGCTTGGCAGTCGCGTCGTAGTGCCAGCACGCTGCCTTGCAGCCAGCGACCTCCGCCGGCGTGCCCGTGGGCTGCAGCGCCATGCCGTTGGCGACCACGCTGACCGGGACAGCGACGCCGTGTAGTTCGAACACCGCGCCTTGTTGAAACTCGGACCCTGATTGTTGCCAATTCACGGTCAGTAGCTTGCCGTCGTGGACCAGTTCTGCCGTCGTACCGTCGTAGAGTGCGACCTTGCTCGGTCCCGCCAGGGCGCCGATCACGGTGGCACGCAACCATAACACGCCTGAATCGTTGGCAAAGCTGTCTACGCCCGGCACCGTTGCGGGCGCGAGCGTGTCCAGTGTAGGCCGCAACAGCGGCACCAACTGCCCTGCCCTGACGTACAGCGGCAACTTGGCCAGCGGCGCGTCAACGACTTCCAGCTTGCCGGTGGCGCCGCCGTCGTGCACTGACCCGTCGAACCAGTCGGCCCACACGCCGGGCGGAAACCACACCTCCCGTTTGGCTTCCGGCGTCAGGACTGGCGCCACCAGCAGGTGATCGCCCAGCAACCACTCGTCGGCTTCGTGCGCGCGCAACCCCTTGTCTCCGCTTAGCTTTGCAAAAGACAGGCCGAGCGCCCGCACGGGTCCGACGCCGCGTGGGTCGTTGCCTTGGGTGCGCGCCATCTCGGTCCACAAAAGTGGAAACAACCGCGCGTGCAGGCGGATGAGGTCGCGCGCAAGCGCAATCGTCTCGTCGTCGAACGGGTCGCCGGGCGCAAGTTTGTTGTTGACCTTGTTGAAGAGCCAGGGGTTGTGGTCGCTGCCGCCGCCGATTTGCAGCACGCCGGTGAGCGCGGTGTGTTGCAGCCAGCGCAAGAACAGTTGCTTGGGCGCCCGACCGTGGCGGTAACCGCCCGTATCGGCACCGTACAACGGAAACCCGGCCGTCGGCAGCGAAATCGCCGCCGGCACCGATGCTGGCAACCCGCCCGCGTGGCACTCGCCGTCCGGCGTGCACTCGCCGTGCTTGACCCAGCCCGCGCACAGGTCGCCAGGCCAG
>CAXRHS010000583.1:0-2913 GCA_964230235.1 Myxococcota bacterium | reverse complement strand
GTGCCGAACGCCAACCCCACCGCCAGGCAGAACCTGCTGGCATGGCTGCATGTGGTCGCCGCGCGCGCCAGGGGGCTGCCGGTGGCAGGCGCGCGTGTGCTGGGGTTGAACCGCAAGACCTGGAACACGACCCAGCTCGGCGGCTTGGTGGTGAGCTGCGAACTGGACAGGAACGCAGCGCACGGCCTGCTGGAAGATGCAGCTTCGGTGTGGTTGGGCGCGCGCCAACGTCCGTTGCCGCTGTTTGCAGACACCAGCGAGGTGCTCGCCCGCAGCATCGCCGCAGGCGAGCCGGCGGACCGCTGTCGCGCCAAAGTGTTTGATGCGTGGTACGGCAACGGCTTCAGCCCTGGCGAGTCGACGAACCGTGAAATCGCGGCCTTTTTCGCGCAGTTCGACGCTCCGAGCCACATCGACGACCCGACACCGGATGGTCTGCGCAATCTGGCCGAGCGCGTCTGGCTGCCGCTGGTCCAGGCGCGCGAGCAGGGCAAGGCCATCGCCAGGCAGTGGCACCGCGGCGACGGAGGCCAGCCGTGACCGCAAATCGTTGGCCAGACACCGGACCGCTGCCTGCTGACCCGTTGGTTTTCTTGGAAGCGAGCGCCGGCACGGGCAAAACCTACGCGATGGAGGGCATCGTCGCCCAGTTGGTGGCAGAGCACGACATCGCCATCCACCAGATCCTGGTCATCACCTTCACCAAGGCTGCAACGGCAGACTTGCGGCGGCGCGTTCGCACCCGCTTGCTGGCGCTGCACGATGCGGTGACCGGCAGTGCGCAGCCCACGCGCGAGCCGATCGCCTTGCGCTGGGCGGGCCACGCCGATCCCACATTGCTGGCCGCGCGCCTTGCCCGTGCGCTGGCCGATTTTGACCGCGCCCCGATCTCCACCATCCACGGGTTTTGCCAGCGGACGCTGCAAGAACTGGCTTTTGAGTCCGGCCAGGAACCGGCGTTGGAAGTCATCGGCGACCCGGGCGAGGTGCGCGAACTGGTGGTCGCCGACCACCTGGCGCACGTGTTTGCGCAAGCGAGCGTCGCAGACCTGCGGTTGCTGCAAGACATGGGCTGGCAGCCGGCGGCGCTGCGCAAACTGGCCAAAGCGATGACAGGGCCAACTGAGCCCGCACTGCGCCCAGAGGTGGAACCGGGTCTGACCAGTCCCCTGGCCGTCGTCGGGTTGTGGCGGCAGGTGTTGGGTGAATTTGAGCAGTGGCTCGGTGGCCCCCACGGGCAAGCGGCGCTGGCAGCATGGCAGGCCGAAGCGGAACGGCCGACCAAGACCGCAGCCAAAGGTCGGCCACCCTTTCGGCGGATGTCAAAGGTGCCTGGCAACCTGGCCAGCGAGTTTGCCGATTGGCTTGCGTGCGAAGGCCTGACCGAGGCCCGACCGATGGCTGGCAACGTCAACTGGCTGGACCTGGACCGCCTTGCCCGCGAGTGGAATCCGATCGAAGGGCCGGTCCAGGATTTTGCCGGCTACGCCCTGGCCATCCAGTTCGCCGGCATCTGCCAGGCCCAGGACGAACTGTGGCGGCAGCCGCTGGTGCGCTTTGCCCGCGATGTCCGCGGCGCGTTCGAGGCCGAAATCGAGCGGCGCGCGCAGCTGACCTACGATGCGATGTTGAGTCGGCTGGCGGACCGCCTCGACGCGGACGCCGCGGCAGGGCGGACGGCGCTGGCAGACGCGATGCGGGCGCGCTACCGCGTGGCGCTGGTTGACGAATTCCAAGATACCGACGGCGCACAGTGGCGGGTGCTGAAGCATGTTTTTGGTCGCCCCGAAGCGCGGCTGTTTGTGGTCGGCGACCCCAAGCAGTCGATCTATCGCTTTCGCGGCGCAGACCTCGCGGTGTACGTGCAAGCGCGCGCGGGCCACACCCCGTGGGCGCTGGACACCAACCGCCGCACCGATGAGCCGCTGGTCGAGGCGCTCAACACGCTGTGGCGGCATGACCCGACCCTGAACCTCGGCACCGCTGGCGACGGCGACCCGGTGCGCTACGTCCGCGTGCGCGCGCACGAAGAGGTGCGGGTCCGCGACCTGCCGGCCCAGGTTGGCCCGGATGGGGAGCGCAAGCGGCGACCCTTGGAATTGCGCTGGTTCCACCCAGGGACTTGTGGGCGGGCGATGGACGAGCGACTCGTCGTTGCCGAGGCCCGCAACGCCTGCGCCCGCCTGTGCGCGGCCGAGGTGATCGAGCTTTTGGGGTCGCCGACCCAATTGCTGCCAAAAGGGCAGGACGAGTGGCGCCCGATCCAGCCTGGCGACGTAGCGGTGCTGTGTCGGACCAACCAGCAGGCGGCAGACGTGCGCGACCTGCTGCGCGGCTTGGGCGTACCTGCTGTCGTCAACATGCAGCAGAGCATTTTCCGCAGCGAGGCCGCGCTGTGGCTGATGGCGTGGTGCGACGCGGTCGCAGCGCCCGAGGACGAGCGACCGGCGCGCACCCTGGCGGTCACACCGCTGGTCGGTTGGACAGCGGATCAGTTGACCAACGCACTTGGCGCGGGCAATGGACCGCTACAGCTTGCGCTGCGGGCAGACTGGGAGGCGTTGCGCCGCCACCTCGCTGGTTGCGCAAAGACCTACGTTTCTGGTGGGTTTGCGCGAGCTTTGGACCAGACGCTGGCCAGTTACGAGACCGTAGCGCGCCTGGTCGGCAGCGCCCATGGCGAGCGCGCCGCCACCGACCTGCGCCACCTGAGTGAACTGTGCCACAGCCACGAGCGCGAGCGGCGCTGCGGTCCACGCGCACTCGCCGACTGGCTGCGCCGCGAAGTCGCCGAGCCCGACGATCGCAACGACGACCAGCAGTATCGGTTGTTGCGCGCCATCGAGCCGCAATGGCATTTGGACAACGGCGGACCCGGCAACGGCGGCCCCAACGGCCAAGGTGGCCAGGGCG
>CAXRHS010000582.1:0-2150 GCA_964230235.1 Myxococcota bacterium | reverse complement strand
ACACCAAGCGACCGGTGCGCCTCAGTTCACTGCCGGCATGTTGGTCGAGGTTCGGGGCGATGCGGCCGGAGATGTGTCGCGTAAGGGCTGGCGAAGCAAACCCGTACGTGAGTTCCAGCGCGCCGAAATGGTCGACGAGCGGGTCGAGGATGGTCTGCGCCAACTGCGCGAGGCCCTGCCAGGTTTCGGGCTGCAGCGGCAAGTTCGCGCAAGTTGCGGCGGTGGTTGCCAGCCGGGCCCAGGTTTGGCCACACTCCAGCAGGTCGCGGTAGCGGAAGTGCCGGCTGCAGCGGCTGTCGAGGTCGAACGCGGTGGCTGCCCCCCCATCCCTCTGGCCACCACGCCTCCGGTCCATCCCGCGCACCACGGCAGCTACCCAACCGCGCCAAACCCCCAGTGCCGCGCGTGCCAGCGGAGGTATTCCGCCGCAGGCCGCAGCGTGGCGCCGGGGTGAAACTGCAGCGACTGCCCGTGCCTGGACCGCAGGCGGTCACCCGACTCGTCGAAGGCGCCGAGCTTGACCTGCACCAGCAACTGGTCGCCGGCCGGCCACACCGTCCACAGCCCGGCGTCGAAGAGCCAATGCGCGTCGGGGGTCAGCGCCAAGCCGTTGTTGGGGTCGTCGTTGCCAGCGTGGGCGTGCTGTTCGATGTGGGCGGCTTGGACCAGGGCGCCGCCTTCGGTCATCAGGCGGTAGCCGGTCAGGGCACAGGTGTATCGGTAACCGGCCAGCACGCTGGCCTTGAAGCGCCCGTCGCGGCCCTTCTTTTGCGCCGCCTTCCAGGTGTCGGCGTCGGCGTGGACCCGGGCGACCGCGGCGGTGTCGGGCACGGGCGAGGCGAGTAGCGCGCACAGGCCGACCTGCTCTGCAGGTTCGAAGTACCGCGAGACCAGAAGCGTGCGCAGGTCGTGGCGAAAGCCCGGGTCTTGGAGCAGGTGCCACAGGTGCGGGTCCAGGTCGCATTGGCGGGTGGTTGGTAGGGCGGCGCTATCGCCAGAACGCTGAGCTATTCGGCCGGCGACTGAAGTCGCGCCTAAGCAGCGAAGTCCGCCTGCGCGGACTGGGGAAAATGATTGAGAAGTGCTGGATACTGAACCGACGATCGGTAGCGCTGGGTCAGGTAGAGGTCGTAGGCGACGCGCGGGTGCGGCAGTTCGCCGGCCTCGACCATGTCGGCGAGGACCAGCAGCATGAGCGGCTTGTGCGGGTCGAGGTTTGACGGCGCTTCAAGCCAAAGCGTAGCATCAGCAAGCCACACGACCCGCTGTCGGCGTCGTCGTGGCAACCTGAAGCACTTGGTCGTGACCCATGACATCGATCGTGATTCAACTTCCAGACGAACTCGCCCGCGAGGCGACGAGCGCCGGCCTGCTCACCGCCGACAACGTGGCGGCATGGCTGCGGCAGCGGCTGCTGGCGCGTCAAGCCGACAACTTCGCCGAAGCGCTCGCTGCCCTCGCCGCCGTCACCGATCCCGGGGAAATGAGCCCGGAGGAGGTCGCCCGAGAAATTCGGGCGATGCGAGCAGAAAGGCGCACTGCCAACGGGCGATGATGCTCGTTGTTCTCGACACCAACGTGCTCGTGTCGGCCATGCTGTGGGCGGGCCAGCCGCGGCGGCTCCTGGATTTGGTGGAAGCAGGGCTGATACGCTCGGTAACAAGCGAAGAAATTCTTGCCGATTTGCGAGACGTGCTCGGCCGGCGCAAGTTTGCCAGCCGGTTGCTGGCTGCCGGCCAGGACGCTGATCGCCTGATGCTCGGCGTGAGGCGGCGATCCACGGTCGTCGAGCCGGTGCGGGTGGTTGGCGTTGCCCCTGATCCCGATGACGATGTGGTGCTCGGCACCGCGCAGTCGGCCGGTGCCGCGTACCTGGTTACTGGCGATGTTGGCCTGCTGTCCCTTGGCCAGTTCCACGGGACGGCCATTGTCGGCGTCGGCGAATTTCTCGCCAAGGGCCAGCCTCGGCCCTGACGACGTCGGATCTCGCGTACCTTGCCTCGCGGGATGATGAGGGCCCCGGCCTGCCGTCGGAAACTTGAGCACCACGTGGCGCTCGCCGAGATACTGGGCAATGTCGGCGTGGGCCGCACTTGCATCCGCGCCCGACCGTTCTTGGGGTCGTCGTTGCCGGCGTGGGCGTGCTGTTC
>CAXRHS010000581.1:0-3822 GCA_964230235.1 Myxococcota bacterium | reverse complement strand
GCACAGGTCGCCTACGCCATCGCCGTCGGCGTCGCTTTGCTTGGGGTCCGCAATCTTGGCGCATACGTCGCAGGCATCGCCGAGCAGGTCCTGGTCCTGGTCCGCTTGATCGGGGTTGGGCGTGAACGGGCAATTGTCCTTTTCATTGGGGGTGTTGTCGCCGTCGATGTCCTTGCCAGGAGGCGCACACGACACGTTGGGCGAACCCGGCGTGCCGAGGTTGCCGCCGCCTTGCGGAATCTGCTGGTCGCCGTAGCACCAGTACAGCTTGACGTTGTTCTGGGTCGTCGTCGCGTATTTGGGGTCTAGTTGCAGCGATACGTTGGTCTTGACCGGCGGCGTCAGGGTGCCATACGACACCTGATCGACCAGCTTCTTGCCCGGTACGTCAATCAGGCTCAAGGTGTCGGTGGTTGGCTCCAAAAGCAGCCCGCCGCCCAGGGCCGGGTTGAAGGCGTAGGCGGCCGTCACTTGACCATTGAAGTTCTTGTTGATGTTGGCGGCCAGCACGATAAAGCCCTTGGAAGGCACCGTCAGGTCGGCGGTGATGACGTGGGTCTTTTGCTTGCCGCCGACGCCGTTCTTGACCTCCAACTTCCAGTCTTTGATCTTGACCGGCGTGCCAGTGGGGTTGTACAGCTCGATCCACTGGCCGTCCTTGTCGTCGTAGTTGTCGGTGTGCGCCATGATCTCGTTGATGACGAGGTTGCCCGCGACGGCGGTGGCGATGAGGCAGTTTTCGCAGCCGTCGCCCAAAAAGTCGTTGCCGTCGTCGCACGTTTCGCCCGCGTCCAAGTCGCCGTCGCCGCACTGCACGGGGTCGCAGGCGTCGCCAGGCGGGTCGGCGTCGCTGTTCAGTTGGTCGCCGTTGGGGGCTTCGGGGCAATTGTCGCAGACGTCGCCCACGCCATCGCTGTCTTTGTCCAACTGCGTGCCGTCGGCCTCCGGTGGGTTGTTGATATCTGGGCAGTTGTCCGTAGCGTCCGGTACACCGTCCATGTCCTTGTCGGGGGGCGGCGGGCAATCCGGGTTCTTTTCGCCCGGCGTGCCGTAATCGCCGCTGACCATTTTGGTTGGGGAAGCACACCAGTTCTTGACGCTGTCGTTGCCGTAGTCGTTGGTCTGGGTGGTGTCGACCTGCAGCGCCGCGCCCTTCCATTCGCCGATTGGCCAACTGACCGACCACTCGACTTTGTCGAGATCGACGTTCTTTTTGGTCGGCGTGGTGTACTCGGCGCGCATCACCACCGCGTCATTGCCAAAATTGGCGAACGCGGTGCCCAAATACTTGTAGGCCAGCGCAATGCCGCCATTCTTGGCTTTGTCGGTTTCGCGGCCGAGCGCAATGTAGTCGCCGGGTTTGAGCGTCAGCTTGCCGGTGCAGCCATTGATGACGTGCTTGTCGCCGCCGGTCGGCTTGTTGTCGGTAATGGTCAGGCCGTTGAGATCAATGACTTTGTTTGAGGTGTTCTTGACCTCGAACCACTCACCGAGTTCGTCCTTGACGGCGGCCGGCTGGATCATGATCTCGGTGATGGTCAAGTCGCCTTTGACCAGACCCGCTTGCGGCGGCGGCGCGGTCGTCGGGGCCACGCAGACCTGCGCGCAGCTGCCGTCGGGCTGCGCAGAGTAGCCGGGCACGCAGCCGCACACGGCTTTGCCGGCAGCCTGCGAGCACACCGTCTTGTTGGCTTCTTTGCAGGGGTTGGGAAAACAGGGGTTGCCGACCGTTTCCACGGCATCGACCGTGTCTGCGCTGTCGCCGGCAACGTCCTCGGTGTCGACGCTGGTCTCGGTCTTGGCGGCGTCTGGCAACGGATCGCCGTCCGCGCCGTCTTCCACACCTTCGGTCGGTGCCGCATCTGGTGCCGAATCCACCGCCGAGTCCGCTTTGGTCTCCTTGACAGTGTCGGGCAGACTGGACGAGACGTCCGGTTCGGGAAAGAAAACAATGTTGTCCGGGTCGCCGCTGGTCGGCGGGCTGGACTGCTGCGTGCACGCCGCCAGCGCGATTGCGGCAACCGTCGCAGCCATTCGCACGACAAGGGGAGACAAGGTTGGTTTCGGCATGGCGACCCTTTGCCCGTCGCCGCCAGGAGCCCACGCGGGCGCCGCGGCGACAAAACGGCAACGGCGCAGTATAGGAAGTTGCGTCGCATGCGCGCAACCGTGGGCCAAAGTTCGCTCAACCCATTGGTTTCGCAACAAGAATCGACGGCGCTACGAGGCGGGCGGCCCCTGGTCGTCGGCGCTCGGTCGCCGCTGCTTGGGCAGGTCGACGGTCTTGACCTGCGCGAGGTCGAAGTCGATGGTGCCGAGCACGCCGTCGTACAGCACGAGCTTGACCGGCAGCTGGTCCTTGGGCTGAAGCCACAACGTGAACTTGCGGGCAATCCGGCACTGGGTCGTCTCGCCCGAGACCGGCACGGCGTCGCGCGCCTGGCCTTTGACCGTCACCGCCGCGACTGCGCCCGCCGTCAGCGTGACCTTGCAGATGTCCATGCCGGTGTACAGGTGGGTCTGCCATGACCGGCCCGCGCGCGGCTTCTGCTGCATCAGCCACGGCGCCAGCGCCACCGGGTCGAGCAGCACCGTGTCCACGGTCTTGTCCATTTCGACCGGTTCCAGCCCCGGCCGGCTGAACACGGCCTTGACGCGCCGGTCAGAAAACCGCGCCAGCGTATGCGCTTTCTTGCCGGCCAGCTCGCTTTTCCAATGCGCCTCGACCGGCAGCCACGCCGCGTCCACCCAACTGGTGGCATCGAGCGCGCCCTGGTACAGCACGCCAAGCAGTGACTCGGTCTTGCCACTGAGCTGCACCGTGCGCCCCTTGGCGCCGTCGATGCCCTTGGGACCAATCGTCAACTTGCCGCTGCCCAAATGGGTGTCGCGGGTGCTGACGTCAAAGGTGATTTCAAGCCCTCGCGGGGCCGGCGCCGCAGCAGCAAGCGTCGGAACCGCGCACATCGCCACGCAAACTCGATAGAACCAGCGCAACATGGACACCACCCAAACGGGCCGCAATGGCCCGGTGGCGTTGCAACGCCTGCCCGGTTCGCGCGATTCGCCCGGTCAGCGCCCGCAGAAAATCGACTCAATTTCTGCGTGGGCCCACTGCTTGTTCAGCGAGGTCGCAAGCTCGCGACGTTGCCACTCGGCTCGCCGCTCCGCTGCGCGCGTGTCTACCGACTTGTTGCTTGCACTGCCGCTTACTTGCCCATTTTGAGCAGTTCGCTCAGGTTGGGCATGAGCAGGAACTCCACCCGCCGGTTCTTGGCGCGGCCCTCGGGCGTGGTGTTGTCGACGCTCGGTTGGTAGAAGGCGTAGCCGCCGGCCGATACCGTCTTGCCAGAGACGCCGGCCTTGATGAGGAACCGCACGACCGTCAGGGCCCGCTCCATCGACAGCGACCAGTTCTTCTCTTCGTCGCCCTGATCGTCGGTGTGGCCGGCGACCTGGAATGCGCGATCGGGCATCGATTTGAGGATGTTCGCCAGTTCTCCCAGCACGCCACTGGCCTCGTCTTTGAGCTTGGCTTTGCCGGTATCAAACAGGATGTCGCCGGCCAGCGCGATGATGAGAAAACCGGCGCGCTCCTTGACCTCAAGCTTGCCCGCCGCCGCCATGGCCTGCAGCGCCTGCTTGACCTTGTCGATGCTGGCCTGTACCCGCGTCAGGCGGTCTTTGGCTGCGTCGCGGTCTTTCGAGCACTCCAAAAGCGCCTTGCCCTTGTCGCCGCCGGCGGCCACGCAAGCGTCGAGATCCTTTTTGATCGCGGACGCTTCTGCCGCAGCTTTCTCGGCGGCTGCCTTGGCCGCGGCG
>CAXRHS010000580.1:0-3625 GCA_964230235.1 Myxococcota bacterium | reverse complement strand
CGCAAGTACTTGTTTGGCTTTGGCAAAGACGGCGCGGTATTCGCGCTCGACCCCGCAGGGCCCAAAATTGGGTTGCCGCGCGAAGGCCCGTGTGCGGCCTATGACCTCAAAAGCGACCCGAACGAACGCCGCAAGCTCCCGTGCGATCGCTATGCCGAAATGCTGGCGGCGCTCAAGAAGTGGAAGGCATGGCATCGCGCTGCCATCGCCGCCCACAGCAAGGCCACCCTCGCAGCGACGGTCCGCGGCAGCGCCTCGGGCAAGGCGCCGGCGTCGCCCAAATAGCCCAGGTTGGCGGCGCGCGGCAATCGCAGTATCGTGCGCAGCCAACCGCGCCGCTTGCGGGTTTGCTGAGAATGGACGACTCGATCCTTGCCCAAGCCAGCGCGAGCGACGCCGCGATTGCCTCAGGCCTCAAAGGCCTGAACATACCGGCGAATTGCAAGAACTACATCATCGCAGGCGGCGAACCCCACGTCATCGACGGCGCCAACATCATCACCTTCCGCGATGACCCGGCGTGGGACTTCAGCCGCCACATGGGCGAGACCGGTTCGTCGATCATCGAAGACCGTCGCATTCCCAAGTCGGTCGAGCCGGTCAAGACCTTTGAGCAAGCCCAGGACGTCGTCAAAGGCGTCCTCATCCACTCGGACATCACGCCGGACGCGGCGACCTGCTACCGGGTGCTGCTCAGCCGCGGTCTGTCGACCCACTTCATGATCGACTGGAACGGCGTCATCTACCAGGGCACTGACCCGATGCGCCAGGCGATGCACGGCGGTGGCGCCGAAAACACCCTCAAAGATGCCAATCACTGGACCATCGGCATCGACATGAACTGCATGTTGGTCAAGATGACCGGCGACACCAAGCCCAGCGGCTCGCAAGGCGTGCGTCAGGTGTTCGAGGCCACCATCAACGGCGAGCCGTGGCGGTCCATCGGCTACACCGACGCCCAATACGATGCCTTAGTCAAGCTTTTGCGCGGCTTGAAGCAGCTGTTCACCAAGATCGTGTTGATGCCCCCAATCGGCGCCGATAAACAGGTCTTGCTGGAGCAGACCGAGATCGACCTGGAAAAATGCGGCATTTTCGGGCACTACCACATCAACGCCCAAAAAATCGACCCTGGCCCCGGCTTTGAGTGGACCCGTCTCATTGCTGACCTGAACCGGCAAGCCAATTCATTTCCGGTGATTCTGGAGCGCGCCAAGGACGGCAAGGCCAAGAACATCGACACCGTGTACAGCGAGTCCGAAGTCACCAAGCTCGCCGAGTCCTACTACCGCAACACGGAAGACCCGCAGGACGGCACCGTGGGCGGTACCTTTCCGGTCGGCGCCAACGGTCAGTGGCACGGCGGCATCCACTTGCACCTGGCCCAGCCCGCCAACGCGCCTGTGCTGGCGATGTTTCCGGGCAAGGTGGTGGCGGCCAAGAACACCCAACCTGGCAAGCGCGAACCGCCTTACGGCAGCAACAATTTCGTGCTTTTGCGGCACGAGATCCCGGTCGACGACACCGACCCGGCGAGCCGCAAATTCAAGTTCTGGTCGCTGTACATGCACCTGGCACCCTTTGACGCCGAGGTCGACATCACCGAGGCGATGGCGCTCATCAAAGAGCCGACGCTTTCGGTCGATGTGCGCGATACGATTGCGCCCGACTGGGTGCACCTGCTCAAACTCAAGATCGCCGGCAAGAAGGCCGAAGAAGACGCTGCAGAACAGGCGGCCGTTGCCGAAGAGCTCAAGAAGGCCGAAAAGGAAGCCAAAGCCAAAGCCAAAAAAGAAGGCAAAGGCAAAGACAAGGGCAAGGCAGACGGCAAGGGCAAGAAAAAGAAGCGCGGCGACGACGAAGACGACAGCGACGCCGCCAAAGACGAAGAGGAGGCGCCCGCCTTCTTGGAAATCGGCAAGAACGTCGACGCGCTGGTCGAGGGCCGGGTGGCGCTCATCGAGGACAAATACCCGGTCGACGTCAAGGTCGGCGACCGCATCGGCCGGGTCGGCCGGTTTGGGGACGAAGACAACCAGCAAGCCATGGTCCACATTGAGGTCTTCAGCGACGGATCGTGGAAGGAATTCGTCGATCTGTTGGGGGCCCATGCCGCCAACTGGCACGAGGCCAATCCGGACCCGAGCGACGACCTTTTCTGCGACGATGAAGAGACGATGCGTTCGATCCTGCCCGAGCAGAGCGCCCGCCACAAGCGCAAGCTGCGCAACTTCCTGGACGCCGGCACCCGCCTGATGGGCGACCAGATCGTCGATTTCTACAAGCAAACGCCCGCCGACAACGTGCAGGTGGGGCGCATGCGGCGCCAGATCACCTTCCACGTCTCCGAGTGGAGCGACCAGGTCGACTGGTTCAAGTCGCTGTCCAAGGCCCAGGACTGGGACGGTCGCAGCAAGGACATTGCCGAACTGCTCAAGGACCCACAAGGCGGCTGGAGCGAAAAGCTCTTCGCCAAGCAAATTCGCCGGCAGCTGCCGTACATCTGGCTCAACCAGGAGGTTGCGGCACACATCGGCATCGACTCAGCCAAGAACTGGGACGGTCACCTGTTTCACTTCCATCCCGTCAACTTCTTGTTGTGGCTGACTTTCCGTTTTGGCACCAACAAGATGAGCCGACCGACTGCCAATCGCATGGACGAAGCCAAGCAAAAGCAGTACCGCAAGGCGCAGGAAGAAGAAGAGCGCCAGCAGCGAGAAAAAGGCCAACTGGAGTTTGGCGAAGAAGTGATGCCGGCGGCCGGCGGCGACCTGGAGCCACCCGGCGATGCGCTCAAAGACCTGTGGGAGGCACCGCGCCTGCCCGGCGAGTGGCGCCTGCGCGAAGAGTAGCTGTTCTGGGTCGCGCTGCCACAACCCGCACACCAACCCCCGAGGAACCTGTGTCCAAAACCACCGCAAGTGCAGAGCGCGTCGCCTTCTACCCGGGCTCGTTCGACCCGATGACCATCGGCCACATCAACCTGGTGGAGCGCACGCTGCGGGTATTCGACCGCGTGATCATTGCGCTGGCCCAAAACGTCAACAAAAAGGCGATGTTTTCCTTGCAGGAGCGCATGTCGCTCATCGAACAAGTGTTCCGCAACGAAAAGCGCGTGCGGGTGGTGACCTTTGAAGGGCTGATGGTGCACGCCGCGCATGCCCACGGCGCCGCCGCGGTGGTCCGGGGGTTGCGCGGCGTAGCCGACTTTGAATACGAGTTTCAGCTGGCTACGATGAACAACTTGTTGTTGCCACAGCTCGAAACGGTGTTCCTGATGACCGAGAAGTCGCACTTCTTCGTGTCATCCAACCTGGTGCGCGAAGTAGCGGCGCTGGGCGGCGACGTTTCGGCACTGGTGCCCGCGCCGGTCCTGGCGGCCCTCAATGCGCGCTATGGCTGAGCCGACGATGCGGCAAACTAGAACGGCCGCTTCAGCGCACCCTTGTACACGCGGTCAATAAAGCTCTGGCGAAAATCCAGCGACGAAATCTTGACTTCGCTGCGCGCCAGCACGTAGAACACGCTGGGCTTATAGATACGACCTTCGATGTTCTGCAGGTCGAGTTCTTGCACGCCCTTGTCCGCGTCGTTGACATGGATGTTGCCGGACCCCTTGCCCTTG
>CAXRHS010000579.1:0-2292 GCA_964230235.1 Myxococcota bacterium | reverse complement strand
GGGTCGAAGGGGGGGCGGCCAACGTTGCTGTGCGGGACCGCCGCTCTGCTGGCGAGCCAGCTGGCGCGTCGCGCGTCGCAGGCGGCGGGCAGCTGGCGCTGCGCTGGATCGCCAGCGACGATGCCACCCAAGCGACCCCTTCGGCCGGGCTGCAGTGGGCGCGCTCGGCTTTTGCGGCGGAATCCGCCGGCGACACCACCGCGGCACTGCCCTGGTACGCCGCGGTGGCGTTGCGACACAGCCCGCGTCCGGGATGGACCGTGAGCGGTGCGCTGCGCCGAGCGACCCGCCTGCCGAACCTGCAAGAACTATTCGCGGACACCGGTGCGGTCGCCGGCAACCCGGGGTTGCAGCCCGAGACAGCGCAGTCGGCCGACCTGGGCGCTACGGCGAGCAGCGACCACGGCAACTGGCGGTGGGCGGCCGATGTGCGGACATTTGGCACCCGCGCCGACAACCTCATCCAGTTGGTACAGGTGGGGCCACACAAGGCGCGCTGGCTCAATGTGGCGGCGGCGCAGTTGTGGGGCGGCGAAGTCACGCTGCGCACCGCCCACGGCACAGCCTGGCAGGCGTCCCTGCAGCACGCAACGTTGGTGGCCCGCGACCGCAGCGGCCGCGTGCAGTACGACGGCCGCGCCCTGCCCTTGCGCCCGCGCAGCAAGTGGTTGGCCGAAACCCGCTGGCGACCGCCGCTGCCCGGACCACTGACCACGGAGTTGTGGGGTGCGTGGCGGTGGCAGTCGGGCTACTGGCTGGACGTCGCCAACGAAGTGGCGTTGCCAGCGCGCGGCCTGTGGTCCACCGGCGTCGAGGTGACCACCCGCAATGGCGTCGCCGCGGCCGCACTGCGCATCGACAACCTGACCGACGCGCGCAACTTCGACCTGGTTGGCTGGCCGTTGCCGGGTCGGGTGGTGTGGCTGACCGTTACCTGGCACCTCTCGGCAGGTGGAGCATGACGCACGCGGCGCTGCACCGGGCACGCAGTGGATGCACGGGTCGTCCGCCCTGCGGCCATTGCCCGCCAGACGGATCGCCGACGCGCGGTTTGGCACGCCGACGCGTCGCCCCGCGCGACTGCAACGGCCGGCGACTTGTCCTCTTGCAGGCCGTTGTCGCGCTGCTCAGTGCGTGCGCGACCGACCTGGCAGCAGGCCCGGCTGGCCCCATCGTGGCGGCAACGTACGGCAAGGCAGTCGACCCACCTGCGACGACCGCGCGGTTTCTCTACGTGGTTGGCGGAGACTACGCGACCAGCGCGCTTTCGGTGGTCGACCTCGCGGACCTTGCGACCGCCGACGTTACCACCCTGCCGCCAATCGCGGCGCACATCCTGCACTCGGGCAGCAAGGTCGGGCCGGTGACGACGGCATTGTCGGGAGATGTGGTGTTGGCGCAGTCGTCGCCCGGGCTGCGCCGAGCGATTGTGGTCGATCGCGCCAACGGCGTGCTGAGCGTGATGGACCCGCAGACGCTCACGGTTGCGGTCCAGTTCTCGGTTGGCAGCGGCTTCTACGCCAACCCGCAGGACGCGCTGGCCCTGCCGAATGGCCGCTGGCTGGTGACGCGGATGGGGCGCAATGCCCATCCGACGGGCGAATTGACTGGCGGCGATGACATTGCCCACCTGCAAGACGGCAAGCTCGTTGGCCGAACAGCCTTGACGGAGCAAGCAACCGTGACCGGCCACATTGCCGCGCCGCAGCGGCTGACAGCGGCTTTGGGACAGGTGTGGATGGGCCTCGGCTCGTTTGCGCCAGACTTCAAAGCAGTCGGATCGGGACGTCTGGTCGGCCTGTCTGCGGACGGTGGTGCCGTGCAGTCTGTGGTCGATTTCGCCAGCGCGCGCAACTGTGTCACGGTCGCCGGCTTGGGTGCCGACGCCGTCGTCGCCGCCTGCCAGGGCTCCTTTGCCAAGGGGCAAGATCAGATTGCACAGTCCGCCATCGTGGTCGTGCGACCGCAGGGCAACCATTTCGCTGCGACGACGCTCGCCCAGGCCGATGGCACCACGGGGCCGTGGTCGCGCGATTTGGCAGTCGCTGACGGCAGCGTGGTTGCCGTGTCGCTGGGCGACCTGACAACCAGCCGGCCGGATCGCCTCTGGCGGGTGGATGGCGCAACTGGAGCGCGCACAGTTATCGCCAGTTCCGCACAGCCCTTTGGCTTCTCGGGGTTGTGGTATGACCGCGCGCGCCGCGTGGTCTGGGTAGGCGAGCGCAACGCGGCAAGTGGCGACCTGCGCCGCTTCGCGCTCTCCAACGCTGGACAATCCAGCGAAGGCAAGCC
>CAXRHS010000578.1:0-2514 GCA_964230235.1 Myxococcota bacterium | reverse complement strand
TCGCCGCGGCCCTCTTGCACGTAGCTGGCGCCCATGCTGACCGCGCCGCTACCGACGCTCTGCCGCAGTTGCCCGCCAAAGGCCGCGTCGTCGCCGCTGACTGCGCCGCGGCTTTCGTACAAAACCTCAAGGGTCACCGGTTGGCCGTTCCAGGTTGCGTGCTGGCCGCCGAGCGCCATCTGGCCGAGCGCCAACCCGCCGTCGACCGCGCTGGTGACCGGCGATTTGAACAACAACCGACCCTCGCGGTAGTCGATGGTGTAGTCGTTGTTGCGGGCCTGCGGCAGCCGCATCAGCTCCAGGCCGCTCTGGCGGTCGCGGACGACCAGTTCGACGCGCTCACTGCCTTCGATGACATCGCGCGCCGACAGGTAGTACAGCGATCCGCCGGTGCCGCGCAGCACGTCGCTGCGGCGGGCAATCAAGCGGTCCTGTTGCGCACCAAACGCCACCACCTTGGTCTCTTCGCCGTCCACGAGCTTGGGCCGCAGTTCCATGCGGGCGCCATACAGCGCGCGGTCGTAGCGCAGCAGTTCGATGCCCTGGACTTGCGCGCGCAGGTTGCCGACCTGCAGCTTGCCCTGTTCGGCCTCGACCAGCACATAGAGCTTGCCGCGCGACTGCACATCCTGGGTCTGCAGCGCGGCGTCGCCATAGATCGGGTAGAAGCGGGTGGCGTCGAGCAGATTGGTCGCAAAGTCGCCTAGTTGCGGGTTCTTGCTGGTGTCCAGGTGGGCGGTGAACTTGAGATCCTTCAACCCCAGGTACTGCCCGGCAATCCGACCCTTGGCATACAGCGCGCCGCGGCCGAGCAACTGCGCGCTGCCGACCTGCCAGGCGCCATTGGTCCAGCCCAGGCTGCCGCCGTCGCGTTCGATGTCGACCAGATGCGCCGCCACGTGGCTGACCGAGGTATCGGCCACGGCCAGCAAGAACAGCGCGCGGTCCTTGACGGTGACATTGCGCTGTAGCGTCGCCTTGTTGCCGCGCGGATCGGTGCTGGTCACCGTCAGCGTGCTCGGCCCGACCGGCAGCGGCACCAGCGCGTAGAAGCTGCCGTCGGCCGTGACCGGCACTTCCTGGGCGCCGACATGGACTTTGTTGCCCGGCCGCGTGCGACCGCGCAGCGCCAATTCCGGCGCGGTGAAGTCCTTGCCCGCCGGCGGCAGCCAGACCTGGAAGTCGGCGGCGGCCGGCAGCGTCGTCTCAGTGACGCCTTCGGTCAGGTTGATCGCGGTTTCGCCGCCAGCGACCACCGTGCGCTTCTTGCCCGCTTCCGCAGCTCGGCTGTCGGCGGCGAGGCCGTCCAGCAATTCAGCGCCAAATTCCGAGACATCTCGTCCTGCGCCCTGCGGCACGGTCGGGCTGGCCGCCGCGCCCGGTCGCGCGGGTGTCGGGTTGCGCACCCAAATGGCCGCGGCGCCGTCGCCCTTTTGCCACAGCAGCCGCGCCGGCCTTGCGGCGGGCAAGCTCAGTTCCGCCGGCAGGGCGTCGGGCTTGCCGACCAGTTTGTCGTCCAACCACAGGCCGGTCGGCACCGCGAAGCGCTCGGTGGTGGGTTCGCTGGATGCGGTGTTGAGCCCGCGCCAGCGCAGTTCGATGCGGTGCGGGCCAATGGCCGCCCGGCCCGGCTTGCTGTCCGCAACCGCGGCGCCCACGCCGAACACGATGAGCTTGTCGCGCGGCGCGCCTTCGTTGCCCAGGATCTTGTCGACCGTGCGCGCGGTCTTGTCGCTGCGCGCCAAGGCGTCGCCCGGGCCATCGTCGTGCACAGTGACCACGGCGATGCGGTTGGGATCGAGCTTGGTGTCGCCCTTGATCGTGGCCGCGAGCTTGCCGAGCCACTCCATCGCGCTGTCGGTCAACAGCGACTTGTCGTCGTAGAGCGTCGCGCGCACGTTCTTGTCCGGTTCGCCCGCGGGCACCAGCGCGGAGCCGCTCGACGCCAGCACCACCACCATCGGCGCCGAACGCCAGCCAGCCAGACCGCCCGCCTCTTCTTGCAGCACCTCGACCGCCAGACCGTACTTGCCGGCCGGCAAGCCGACCGCGCTCGGGGCCCACACAAAGTTGCGCGGCACCGGCACGGTCAGGCTCGACCGCGCCATCACCGTGCCGCGGCTGTCGACCAGCACCAGCGCCGCCGACCTGGCGTCGGCAGGCACGCCCTGGACTGACAGCATCATCTGGCCCAGCACGCGACCGCCGCTCAACGGCACCGGCACCGCAGGCGCGCCCAGTTCCACGGTGCCGACGCGCCCGACCAGTTCGGTGGCGCCGAGCTTGAGGCCGCGCGCGGTCACGGACAAGGGCACGCCCGCCGATGGCGCAGGTGCCACTACGGTTGGTTCCGGCTTGGGCGCCGGTGCAGGCGCGGGTTCCGACCTGACCGGTGGCAATTCCGGCTTGGGCGCAGGCGCGGGCAAAGGCACCGCAGGCGCTGGCTCCGCCACCCTGGGCGCTGCGGGTGCGGCGGCTGCCGGCGCAGGGCGCGGGGTAGGAGGCGCCGTCGCT
>CAXRHS010000577.1:0-2433 GCA_964230235.1 Myxococcota bacterium | reverse complement strand
GGCTCAGCCATGCAGCGCCAGCAGTTGCGCGGCCACCGAAACCGCGATTTCGCCAGGCGCGTTGCCACCGAGCGGTCGACCGTCGACGACAAGGCCGATGGGGGCCACGAGGCGCAGCAGTTCCGATTCGGGCACGCCGCGCCTGGCCAGCCGCTGCCGGGTCGCTGCCACCTTGGACTTGGATCCAATCATGCCCACGAACGGCAGCCGCGGCATCGGGGCACCATAACGAAACTGTGCCAGCAGCAATGCCTCGACAACGTCGCGGTCGAGCGCGTGGTCGTGGGTCATCACCAGCGCGCGGGTAGCTTCGAGCGGCGGTGCGGCGGGCAGCCGCCGACCGGGCGCCTGGACGCGCTGGGCCAGGGTAGAGGTGCGGGCGGCATCGCCCAGCCAACCCCAAGCCGCCAGGATGCCGAGCGGCTGCGCACACACGACCTCGGTGCCGGGCGCAAAGCGGGCGAACTCTGCCCATTCTGGCCGCTCGTCGATGACCAGCACCCGCCAGGGCAGTGGCTGCAGCACCCGGGCCAAGGCCGCAGCGACATGGCCCGCGCCGAAAATCGCCACCACAGGCAGCGGCCGCGGTCGCTCGCACAGCGCGCGGTCGCCGAACACCGTCTCAAAAGGTGCCCCGCTGCGCTCGCAGGCCTGAACCTGGCCGGCCAGTTGTTGGGCGCGAGCGCCATCCACCTCTTCAAAGTGCAGCCAGACCACCCCACCGCAACACTGCGCCAGCTTGGCGCCGAGGGGATAGCGGATGAGCTTGCGGGTGGCTCCGGTTTCGGTGGCCTCTTCGTGGACCTCGGTGGCCAGCGCCCGCGGGTCGTCGACGTCTGCCGTGCTGTCGCGGCTGATCCAGTTCGCGTCGCGCAGGGCCTGGTCTTCCAGGTGGCCGCCGCCGACCGTGCCCGCCATCAGGCGGCCATCGCGGCACAGCAGCCGGGCACCCGCGCGGCGCGGTACGCTGCCCTGCGTGGCAAACACAGTGACCAGCACCGCGGACCGGCCCTTCGCGGCGACCAGTTCCGGCAGGCGCAGCAACAGGCGCTGGCCTTCGGCGTCCATGACTGGCGCAGCCGTGGTGGTCATGGGTGCAGGGTCAGGTCAAGCAGCGGTTTCGCGCACGGCCTGCTCGAGCAAGCGCGCGAACACTTCGGCGCGGTAGTCGGCGGTCGAGCGCACGTCGTCGATGGGGCGCAGGTCCACGGCCTGGGCGGCGCGCAGACCGGCCGGGTCCACTTCGCCTGCACTTTTGCCGACCAGATAGCTTTCCAGGGCCGGACAGCGCTTGAGCACGGCCGCCATCGACACTGCGACCACGCGCACATCGTACAACCGGCCTTGTCGCCAGCCGAATACGCCGCACAGCCCGACTTTGGTAATCGCCTGAAAGGCGCGCGTGCCGACTTTGCGCATCCACTGGCCCTGGCACCCCAGTCGCTCGCTCGGCACCACCAGCGCGGTGATGATTTCGTCAGGCCGCCGCAAGGTCTGCCGATACCCGGTGTAGTAGTCGCCGAGCGCCAATTCGCGTTCGCCTTGCGCCGACATCAGCCGCACGCGCGCGTCGAGCGCCATCAGAGCCGGGGCTGCATCCGCGGCGGGCGACCCGTTCTCGACGTTGCCGGCAAAGGTGCCGCGAAACTGGATCTGGGTCGCGCCAACCAACGCCGAAGCTTGGGCGAGCATCGGCAACGCTGCGCGAAAACGGGCGCTTCCGAGTGCCTCGGCATAGGTGCAAAGCGCGCCAATCTCAAGGCCAGCGTCCGTCCAGTTCAGGCCGCCCAACTCGCCCCGCACCGCCCACAGGTCGAGGTACGCCGAAGCTGCCGGCTTACCAAAATGCAGGTCGACCAGCACATCGGTGCAGCCCGCCATCGGCCGCAGTGGCGCATCGGCGGGGGCCGCGCGCAACTGGGCCAGCGCATCGCGCAAGTTGGTCGGCCGGACAACGGTCGGCGCTGCGGGCGTCATCGGGCGCCTCCGGCGGCGGCGGATTCCTCGTTCAGCGCCTCGACCACAGCGTCGACGATTTGCCCATACCCCGTGCAGCGACACAAGTTGCCGGCAAGGTGCTCGCGAATGGCAACCTCTGGCAGCGACTTGCCAATGTGGGTGTCGACCAACCACGACGCGGTCACCACCATACCCGGCGTGCAAATGCCGCACTGCGCGCCGCCGCAGCGGACGAAGGCTTTTTGGATGGCGCGCATGCCGCCGTGGTCGGCGAGGCCTTCAATGGTGACGATGCGCGCACCGTCGCATTGCACCACCGGAATCAGGCACGCGTTGACGGGATTGCCGTCCACCAGCACGCTGCATGCGCCACACTCGCCCTCGCCGCAGCCCTCTGGGCTGCCGGTCAGACCGAGGTCAATGCGCAGCACATCGAGCAACCGGCGCATCGGCGGCACGCGCAGGTCGCGGGCC
>CAXRHS010000576.1:0-3874 GCA_964230235.1 Myxococcota bacterium | reverse complement strand
AACATGGGCGAGGTTGCGGCGCTGCAAGGCATGGGCGGGCTTTTCGGCTCGGCCGATTCGCAAGTGGCCTTTACCTACACCTGTTGCGCGACTTGCGGTTGCATCAGCACGCCGTCGAGTCAACAGGGCGTGGCGTGGGTCGACCAGAAGTCGGGCGGCCTGCCCAACAAGATCCCAGCGAATACAGTGACCAGCGGCAACGGGCCCTTTGGCAATGGCGCGCTCGATGCGGGTCCGCAGGGTCTGACCTGGGGTCTGGACCTGGTGCTGTACGCCGGCAATGTCGGCAAGAACGGCGACTACCACGCCGTGGACCTGGCTGGCGCGCAAAAGCAGGTGGTCGCCACCTTTGCGCAGCGCGTCGTCGCGGCCGGTCCTTTCGACAGTGCGCGTTTGCTGGTGGCGCTCGAAAACGGCGAAGTCTGGTTTGCGCCGGTGCTCGGCAAGGCGACCAAGGCCAAGCTGGTGGTCAAGTTGGCCAAGACGCCAACGAGCATTGCCCGCGATCCGTGGCATGGGCGCATCTACGCGCAACTGTCGGACAACACGATTGTATCGCTTGCCGCCGATGGCTCGGACGTGCAACCGTTCGCGCTGGCCGCCACCAAAGGGCGGATTGCCATGGGGCCCGGCGGGTGGCTCTACCATGTGCCCGCCTACTATGGCAGCAACGGGCCGATTGTGCGCTGGGAACTGCCGAAAAAATTTGGCAAAGGGCCGTGAGGCCCGCCGCCGGTGCAGAATCGCGATGACCCCAGATCAGCAGGCGGTCGAGCGCCCCCGGTGTCGCGGTGGCGTCGCCAGAGATCGATCGCGGCCGTCGTCAGGGCCGTTGTGCAGCGACGCTTGCACGGCGTGAACGCGCGACCCTTGGAGCAGGCATGGTACGCGCGGAGCAGATGCCGGCCAATGCCTACGCTTGGATCGACGCTGTCACACCGCCACCAACTGGCCGACCCGCCCGTCAACCGCGGATCGCCGCGGCGGCGGCCTGACCGGACAACAACGCGCCGTGCACGGTGGCGGCGTGGTCGCGGTGGGTCGCCTCGCCCGCAAAGTACAGGCGGCCAGCGACGGGCGCCGCCAGAGCATCGCGATCTCCAGGCACGGCGCCCACCGGCAAGTACGAGTAGCTGCCCAGCGCGAACGGGTCCGCAGCCCAACGCGTGCGCACAAAGCCGCGCGGCTCGGGTACGCTGCGCCCGTAGACGCTGCGCAACGCCGCCATCGCGTCGGCCAGTACCACAGCGTCGCTTTGGTCGCTCAGCTTGTGCGCATAGTCGGCTGCATTGAAACAAAGCAGAATCGGTTTGCCGAGCAGGGCTTGCAGGTTGAGGAACTCAGCCCAGCGGCCACGAACCGCGTCCGCGCGGCGCAGCATGTGGGTGGGCGGCCAGAACGGCGCGTCGAACTGCAAGTACAGCTTGTCCAGTAGCCCGCTGCCCAGCCTGGCAATCGCGCTCTGCTTGCGCGCCGGCAACGGCGGGTCGAAGGCGATGTTCTCCGCCTTGAGCACGCCAAGCGGCACCGTCACCAGCACGCGCCCGGCCGTCAGCACGCCTTGTGGGGTGGCGACGCTGCAGCCGCGGTCGCTATAGGTGATGCGTGTGGCGGCGTGCCCCAGGCGTACATCCAACGGGCGCGACCGCCCGGCCCCCGCAGCCAGCAGGCCGGCGAGTTGGTCATAGCCGCCGGCCAGCAGCACGTCGCCGCCACCCAATTCATCGGCGCCAGCGTCCCAGTGCAACAGCGACAGGCGACTGGTCGGCGCCGCGTACTCGTGCTCGATGGCAGTGTTGATCAGGCAGTCGACCAGTTGCGGGTCGAGGTCGCTGGGTGGCAACTGCCGTTGCGCTCGCGCCAGCGCAGTCGCCAACGCGGCGTCCGCCTCGGCGTCCTGTTGCACGGCGCGCACGCCAGCCAGCAGCTTGTCCAGGTGCTTTTCCAGCGCTTGCAGCGTTTTGGCTGGCACCGGCCGCCCGTCGGCGCCATACGCGGTCGCCGACCCGTAGTCGCAAGGCACCACGGCAAACCCGGCCTTATTGGCGAGCGCGGACACCGGGTTGCCGTCGACGCCATGAATCCACGATGCACCCAGGTCGAGCGGAACCCCCAGGCTGCGGTCGGTCCACAGGCGGCCGCCGATGCGGTTGCGTGCTTCCAAGACGATGACCGAAGCGCCGGCGCTGACCAACGCCCGCGCAGCGGCAAGCCCTGCGATGCCCGCGCCGACAACGACCACGTCTGCGCGTGAGGGCAGTGCGGGCGCGCTTTCGGCGTCGGTTTGTGGCCCAACTGCGGGTGCGGCGTCAGCGGCGCTTGGGTCGGCGAGCACTGGACCAGCCATCGCCTGACCGACCGCGACCTGCGGGCGACCGCAACCATTGGCCGCCGCCTGTGCCCCGACGGCCAGCGCGGCTTGCAACCACTGTCTGCGGGTGATGCGGTGCATGACTGGGCCTGCGCGCAAACGGCTGGCATGCCGACTGGCTGGGATTGTGTGCTGGTGCTGCCGATTTCGCCAGGGGCGCAGCGGTGGTTTCGCAGGGAGGCAGAGGTAGGGCCTGGCAGCCACTGGCAAGTTCTCGTGTCGGGGTTCACACGACCGCGGGCCGCCAACATCGGCTGCGCACCACCCCGGCAAATGCGTGGCAACCTCCAACCCGCCATCCGGGGCCCGAGTGCACACAGGTCGAGCGACACGTGCGCGGAGCGGAGCGGCGAGTCGACTTGCAAAGTCGCGAGCTTGCGACCCACCAAGCAAGCAGTGGGCCAACGTAGAAAATCGAGTAGATTTTTTACGGGCCCTAACGCAAGTACACCGCGTAGTCGAAATTGGCACCGGCAGGTGCGCTCCACGCCGCGAACTGGCACCCGGGGCCGTCGGCACACGACCCCGAGCCGGCCGCAAAGGTGTCGGTGCCGAAGTAGCCGCCCGACGGATTGCCTTCGCAGCCCTTGCCCCACGCGCTCTGTGCCTCGCTGGTCGTGCGGAAGGCCGAGCCGTTGCAGCTTTTGCCGGCGTAGGACTTGCCGCTGCAACAGTAGCTCATGTCGTGCCAGTTGCCGAGCGCGCCGCCCTTGTTGCCCGATGGCGCAGCTTCGTGGGAGCCGATGCGGTCGCCGTCGCTGGATCCGCTGCCGCCGGGCGCCGTGCACGACGCGCCTTCGTTGACGCAGTGGTTGCCATATAGGGCGCCAGAGGTGATGCGCACAAATCGCTCAATGTCCGGCAGACCGGAGACGTTGGCGCCAGTCACCTTGTCGCCGAGCACCACGTTGTCGCCACTTTCGGCGATCGCCTGGTGCAGCGTCTTGATGTCGGGGCGCGACCAACTGCGCCAGCCCTTGATTGTGCCCTGCTCATGCACCACAACCAGGATCTCGGTCGCGCTCGCCAGATCCATGAACGCGGCGCTTTTGTGGTCACCGTCGAATGGCTGACCGACTTCGCCAAAGACCTGGCCGTCGGTCCAGATGGGGTCGGCCCACCACGACACGTGGCCGTCGCTGGTATCGAGGTTCAGCGCCAGGGTCCAGCCGCCGCTTTGGGTGCCCATGTCGCAATAGGCTTGGAACGGCGCGGTTTTGGGCTTCAACCAATACAGGCCGGTTTTGGCGCCCGGCTGGGCTTTGAGACTGGCCGCACACGACGCCGCGGGGTTGTCGGCGGTGCCCGGCTGCTGGGTGTGGGCAAATGCCACGAATTCCTTGCCGTTGCACACGCGCAGCGTTTGGTCGCCGGTGTTGTAGTACGACAGGCCTATGTTCTTGGCCGTGCACGGCACCGGGTCCTTGCCCGCGTTCTGAAAGCGAAACAACAGGGCCTGTTGTTCGGCGAAGTCGGCGCCGCCGCCAAACGTCTGTGCGCCCG
>CAXRHS010000575.1:0-3966 GCA_964230235.1 Myxococcota bacterium | reverse complement strand
CGAGGTCGTCGATTTTCCGGCCTTTATCGTGGTGGACGACAAGGGCAACGACTTTTTTGCGTCGCTGACCGCCGAAACGTTGGGCCGACAGGTGGGCGTGGCGGCGTGACGGCGCTTTGGGCTTGCGTTGTCGGGCAGGCGGCGTAGGCTGGCTCAGCGGGGCCGGTCATCCGCGGGTGTTGCATGAGGTCGTTGCCGGGTGCTGGCGAACCGCAAGCGGATGAAGCGCCGGAGCTTGCCTCCGGCCGTCATTCACCCATCGAAGTGCTGGCTCCGATCATCGGCCGCGGCCAGGCGCTGGGCGACGCGCTGAGGGCCGCGCTGCACGAACAAGCCCAGGCCTGCCAGGCCCTGAGTCAGTGTGCACCCGGACGCACCCCCGTCCACATCCACGCCCTGCGCAAGCGGACCCGCCAGACGCGGGCGCTGATTCGGCTGTGCGGCAGCTGTCTGGTCGGCGACAAACCGGCCAAGCAGGCGCTGCGCGACCTGGCTTCGGCGGCGCGGCTGTTGTCGGCGGCGCGCGATGCCGAGGTGCTGCCCGACGCGCTGGGGCTGCTGCCGATGCCGCTGCGCAGCAAGACGCCGCAGCTGGCATTGGCGCTGGCGGTGCAGCGGGCGGCCGCCGCAGTCGATCCGAACAATGCGGCGCAGTTGTTGGTCGCAGCGGCGGCCATTGCGACGGCGACCCGCGATTTTGCCGCGCTGCTGCCGGTCGAGGTGCCGCCACGGGTGCTGCTCGACGGGCTGCGAACGGCGCTCAGCCGTGTGCGCGACAGCCGCAAACAGGCGCGCAAGCGGCCGCGGCCCGAGGCCATCCACGACCTGCGCAAGGCCTGCAAAGACCTGCGCCACCAGCTTGAGTGGCTTGGCGTCGACGGCGACCACGCCCTGTACGCCGAGTTGGTCAGCACCATCAAGGCATTGGGCGAGCTGACCGATTTGTTTGCGCTGGATCTGTGGCTGCGCGCCAACGGCCGGGCTTGTCCGCAGGCCGAGACCCACGCGGTCGGCCGGGCCCTGGAGAAAGCCTACGCGCGCACCGCCGGCAAGCTGATCGGGCGCTGCAAGGCCCTTTTGCCCGACAAGGCGCGCACCATGGCACCGGCGTTGCTGGCGGAGCTGGGCTGGTAGGCGTACAAGCCGCCAGCGAACCGGTGCCTGGCCGGACAGCAGATGGAGGCCGAGTCTCGCTCGGCCCGGCGATCTGGGCCAAAATCAGGTGCAAACCGCCGTGGACGCCCGCCGCGAGGCCGGCTACAATTTCGCCCCCCGCGCGAGCGCCGAAATGGCGCCGGCCGAGAAAAATCACCATATTGTCAAGAGGTTATGAAATGAAGCGCCTGGGTAGTGTTCGGCTGGCTGCGTGGTGTGTTCCCCTGGCCCTTTGCGCCGCGTGCGCCAACACCGGCGGCGGTGGCGGCGGTGGCGGTGGTAGCACGACCGACACCGCAACCGGCGGAACGGCAGACACCACTACCGGCGGAACCGCCGACAATGGCGCGGTCAAGACCGACAGCAGCACCGTCAAAAACGACACCGGCTCCTCGGCCGGCGAAGAAAAGAACATCGTCGACATCCAAAAGGCTTCGGCCGCCTGCCCGACCCCCGCTCCGCAGCTGTGGGGCGACAGCAAGGGCGTGACCATCCGCAACGTGGTGGTGTCGAGCCCGGCGCGCAGCGAAGGGTCGGCCGGCACGCTGGTGGGCCTGTTTGTCCAGCAAAAAGGCGGCGGCCAGTGGTCCGGCATTTACGTCAGCGGCAAGAAGGACAGCGAGCTCGGCCAGGCCAAGCCAGGCGATGTGCTGACCCTGACCGGAGATGTCAAGGATTTCTACTGCTTTACCCAGATCTACAGCACCTTTACCACCATCGAGTCGCAAGGCAAGGAGTTGCCGGTAGCCCTGACCGTGACCACCGACGACCTGGGCGACAAGGCCGGCGCCGAAAAGAACGAGCCCTATGAGGGCGTGCTGGTGCAGCTCAAGGAGGTGGTCGTCGGCGACGACGCGCTCGGCAGCGACGGCAAGCCCCACGGCGAGATCTACGTCGGCAAAGACAAGGACGACAAAGCCCTGCGCATCGCCAGCAGCTTCTACGGCGTCTACCTGTCCGACAAGACCAAAGGCCCGGACGGCAAAGACGTGTTTACGCCCAAGTACCCCAAGGGCACTAAGATCGGCACGCTGACCGGCGTGGTGGAATACGCCTTCGGCCAATACCGTTTGGTGATTTCCAAGGACCCCGAGGGCGTGGTCAAGCCGTAGCGTCCCGGCGCGGTCGCACAAGACAACAAGAGGATTTCATGGACAAGAGCAACTTCTATGCCATCGCCGCCGTGTTGGCGGTGTCCGGTTTCGTGGTCGGCAAGCTCGACGCCGCGAGCCGCGCCCCCGCTGCTGCCGCTCCGGCCGCCGCGATGGCGCCCGCCGCTGCACCGGCCGCGCCGGAAGCCCCCGCGGCAGCTGCGCCGTCGGCACCCGCGCCGAGCCCGACACCCAGCCCAAGCCCGGCCGCCCCGAGCGCGCCAGCGGCCGAAGCGCCCAAGCAGCCGAGCCTGCTCGACTCGCAGAGCGACGAAGGCGCCGGCAAAGGCGTCGACATGGCCAAGATGGGCGTCTCGCCCCAGGGCATGGCGAGCCCGTACATCGGCCCCAAAGATGCGCTGGTGGTCGTCAACGTGTACAGCGACTTTCAGTGTCCGGTGTGCAAGCGCTCGGCCGACCCGATCAAGCAACTGGCGGCGGACTTTCCGGGCAAGGTCAAGGTGTATTTCCGCAACAATGCGCTGGCGATGCACGGCCGCAGCAAGCCGGCGGCGCTGGCGGCGTGGGCGGCCAAGAACCAGGGCAAGTTCTGGCAATACCACGACAAGCTGTTTCAGACCGGCGCCCTGGACGACGGCAGCCTGGAACAGGCCGCCAAAGACCTTGGCCTGAACATCGAGCAGTGGAAGAAGGACATCGCCGACCCCGCCATCGCGGCACGCCTCGATCAAGAAGCCAAGTGGGCCGAAGAAATGGGTGCCACCGGCACCCCGGGCTTTTTCGTCAACGGCATCCGCCAGGTCGGCTGGGGTTCGTACATGGCGCTCAAGTCCATGGTCGGCAACGAAATCGCCAAGGCCGAAGAAGTGCTCGGCCAGGGCGCGCCCAAGGGCGAGATCCTCAAGCGCCGCGTGCTCGCCACCGCGCCGAGCAATCCCAAGAACGAGGGCGAAAAAGCCATCGCCGCCGACACCTGGGCCAAAAACCTGACCGCGGATTGATGGCGAACGTCATGGCGCTGCCCCTGCCCTTGGTCGTGTCCCTGTCGCTGGGCCTGACCCTGTTGTCTGGCGCCGCCGCGACCGCCGCCCCCAAATCGACCCTGCTTGGCCGCTATACCTGCGCCCTGGAAACCGGCGGCACGGTCTACCCGGCCGTGCCCTGCGCCATCGTGACCAAGAAGGCCAAAGATGGCAGCGGTCGGACGCTGTGGTTCCAAAAAGTCACCGGATCGCAGCGCATTGAGGGCTGGGTCGCGCCCAAAGAAGACGGCTTTGAAGTCGACGGCCGCTTTTACTGCCCAAAAGGCGACTGCGCCCAGCCGGTGCAAGTGCGCTTTGTGGCAGAAGCGGGCGGCTTTCGCGGTTCGCTGGAGCACGCGCAGGCCGGGGCGATGACCATCCAGATGCGCAAGAAGTAGCCGTTAGGGCACGTGTAAAATCTACTCGATTTTCCACGGTGGCCCGTTGCTTGCCAAGTGGGTCGCAAGCTCGCGACTTTGCAAGTCGACTCGCCGCTCCGCTCCGCACTTGCGTCGATCGACTTGTTTTTGCACGGGTCCTTAGGGCCCGTAAAAAATCTACTCGATTTTCTACGTTGGCCCACTGCTTGCTTGGTGGGTCGCAAGCTCGCGACTTTGCAAGTCGACTCGCCGCTCCGCTCCGCGCACGTGTCGATTGACTTGTTCTTTTACAGGCCC
>CAXRHS010000574.1:0-2394 GCA_964230235.1 Myxococcota bacterium | reverse complement strand
CCGCTGCCGTCAAAGGTACCAGTCGCCGACCGGTAGAAGCCGCGCCGGCCGCCAGGAGCAGAGTACAGCGGCCGACCGCCATCGCGCGCCAGTTGCGCCTCTTGGGCGCCCACAAAAAGCATGGCCGAATTCGGAAACTTGTGCGGCTTGACGATGCCGATGACCACGATGAGGGTCACGATCGCCCCGACGACAGCAAGCAGCCAGGGCAGGTAGCACTGCCAGATCGGGTTAGGCGTAACCGCCGCCAGAAGCATGACTTTGGCCGCCCGGTCCGCTTCGACCAGCCCCTTGCCGACCGGTTGCAGCAGCAACGCAGCGGTCGGCTTGGCGGGCACGGGCGAGCACCGCGGGGCCGCGTAGCAGACTTCTAGCGGCTTGTCGGCCGTGTACTCGACGAGCACGGCAGGCGCGCCATGGGCGACAGCAATCAGCGGCGACCCTGGGCCGGCGCGAACGTGGACCAGCAACTCGGGCCAGCCGGGACTGCCGTCGGGTTGGTTGGCAGGTCGCGATACGGCGAGCTTTTGGCCGCCGCGCAACTGCTGGCTGCCGGCAAAATCGATCGCCTTGCAATGCTGGGCGAGCCCGCAACCGCCGGCGATAGCGCCGTAGTCAAGCTTGTCGGCGCTGACCTTGAGTCGAACGTTGGCGTGCACCGTCACCGTCATCAACGGGCCCTGGCGGGCGCCAGTGGCCGTCTTGGCGCGCAGCCGGACATCGGTCTTGCCGGCGGTGGGCGCTGTCCACGAACAGCGGAATTCTGTGGCCGCTTTTTCGCACGGCGTCACCCGCCCATCGGTATCCAGCTCCAGGGACTGCAGCTGAGACTTGAGCCACGCTTCGCTTGCCGGTTGGCCGTCGCTGCGCCGTATGCGGATGGTGCGAGAAAACGTCGCACCTTCCAACACTTCAGGGGGCAACGGTGGCGCGGGAAGGTTCCAGCCTTCTTCCAGCGTTTCCGGCTCCAGTGATTTCGGAGGGGTCGGCGGCGCATCGGCAGCAAACCCACTCGCGGCAACGAGAAGCAACAGCATCGCCAGCCGAGGTGTGCCGCGCGGGGACCAGTGGGGCATCGCAGGTGGCCTCAAGCGTGCACGCCGTGCTTGTCGAGAAAGTCGCGCAACGACGCCACGAGGTTCTTGAGTTCGCCGGCCCGGCTGTTGGCGTTTTCGAGCGTATCGCGCATCAGTTCGCTGCCTTCGCTGCGCTCCTCTTCGTCGTCGCTGTTGAGCATCCGCGCGGCGTCGGCAATCGAACGCAAGTCTGGCCGGAACGACGACACCACGCCGTACAGGTCGGCGACGGTCTGGCCAGCTGGGCCCAGGTCGATGGCAGCGCCGCCAGCCGGCGCGGCTTTGGTTTGCGCGGCGGCTCTTTCGGCTTCAGCCAGTTTGCTTTGCAGCGCCTCGACTTTGGCCTCCAGGTCGCGGCTCGCTTTGCGAGCAGCTTTCGCTTCGCCTTCCGCGGTTTCCAGCGCGGCGTTTGCCGCCTCCAGGTCGCGCTGGGCATCGGCTGCCGCGGACTGGGCTTGCTGCAGCGCCTGTGGGTCGATGGCAGGCGCAGCATTATGGGCAGCGGCGAGTTCCTCGCGCAAGCGCTCCAGCTTTTCGTTCAACTGTTCGGCTTCCTTGCGCGCAGCGGCGACGAGCTCGCGGGCCTGGTCGCGGTCGCCATGGGCGGCCTGGGCATCAGCTTGCGCCGCGTCGAGCTTGTGTTGCAGGTCAGCGAGGGCGGCCGCGCCGGCGTCACCGGCTTCTGCGGCTGCCGCCGCTTTGGCGTTGGCCGCGTCGAGCGCTGCCTTGGCGGCCGCAAGGTCGTCGTCGAGGCCAGCAGCGCGGGCCGACGCGGCGTCGGCGTCGGCTTGCGCAGCGGCCAGTTGCGCCCGCAGATCCGCAACTTCGGCCGCGCCCGCGTCACCGGCTTCTGCGGCTGCCGCCACTTTGGCATTGGCCGCGTCGAGCGCAGCGTTGGCGGCCGCGAGGTCGTCGTCCAGGCCAGCAGCGCGGGCCGCCGCGGCGTCGGCGTCGGCCTGCGCAGTGGCCAAGCGGCTCTCCAATTCCGCAAGCGCCGCGGCGCCAGCGTCACCAGAATCGGCGGCAGCAGCGGCCTGGACAGTGGCCGCATCCAACGCCGCGTTGGCGGCTGCGAGGTCGGCTTCCAGGGCCGCGGCGCGCGCGGACGCGGCCTCGGCTTGTGCCTGCGCCGCAGCCAGTTGGCTTTCCAGTTCGGCAAGCACGGCTGAGCCGCCGTCGCTGTCGGTGGCCACAACCGCAGCGGCGCTCGTGGCCGCAGCCAGGGCCGCCTTTGCCTCGTCCAACTGGTCTTGCAGGGTATCGGCGCGGCGCTCCGCGGCATCCATGTCCTGTTCGGCCAGGCGGCTGGTCAACCGCA
>CAXRHS010000573.1:0-2444 GCA_964230235.1 Myxococcota bacterium | reverse complement strand
TTTCGTGGCCATGCGGCGCGATCCGAATGTTGTGGTGCTGGGCGAAGACGTCGGCAAGTTTGGCGGCGTGTTCCGCGCGACCGTGGGGCTGCAGCAGGAGTTTGGCGACGACCGCGTCATCGACACTCCGCTGGCCGAATCGGGCATCATCGGTACCGCCATCGGCATGGCGATGTATGGGCTGCGGCCGGTGGCCGAGATTCAGTTCAGCGATTTCATCTACCCGGCCTACGACCAGATCGTCAACGAGCTTGCCAAGGCACGGTACCGGTCGGGCGGGGAATTCCCGGCGCCGATGGTGATTCGCACGCCGTTTGGCGGCGGCATTCGCGGCGGCCACTACCACTCGCAGTCGCCCGAAGCGGTGTTTTGCCACCAGGCTGGTCTGGTGGTGGTGGCGCCCAGCAACCCCTACGACGCAAAGGGGCTTCTGCTGAGCGCGGTCGAGCGCGACGACCCGGTGATGGTGTTCGAGCCCAAGCGCGTGTACCGCGGACCAGACCACGGCACCAACTGGACGGCGCACCCCAAAAGCGAAGTGCCTGAAGGGGCCTATACGGTGCCGATCGGCAAGGCCGAGGTCGTCCGCGACCTGACCGGGCAGGGCACGCCCGTCTCGCTCGTCACCTATGGCGCGATGGTGCACACCTGCGGCAAAGCGGCGGAACTGGCGCAAGAGCAGGGCGTGGACGTCGAACTCATCGACTTGCGCAGCCTGGTCCCGCTGGACTTGGACGCGCTGGTGGCGACCGGCAACAAGACGGGCCGGGTCGTGGTGGCCAACGAAGCGCCGCGGACCTGTGGCTTTGCCGCCGAGTTGGTGGCGCTGGTCACCGAGCACTGCTTCGACTGGCTGCAGGCGCCGGTTGCGCGCGTTACCGGCCTGGACACGCCGTTTCCCTACACGCTGGAGAGCGCCTACATGCCCGATCCGCAGCGGGTGCTGCGGGCATTGCTGGCGGCGGCGCGCTACAAATAACGAGATTTCAAGGGTTTCTTCAAGGGGGCATCGTGGCGTTCCTTTTCAAGCTGCCGGACATCGGCGAGGGCGTGGTCGAGGGCGAGCTGACCAAGTGGTTGGTCGAAGACGGCGCAACGGTTGCCGAAGATACCCCGCTTTTTGAGGTGTTGACCGACAAGGTCTCTGCCGTCATCCCCAGCCCGCGCAAAGGCACCGTGGCCGCGCGCCACTTCAAGGAAGGCGACATGGTGCCGGTCGGCGCGGTGGTCGTGACCATTGAAGAGGCCGCAGGGGCACCAGCAGCAACAGCAGAACCGGCGGCAGAGCCAGCGGCGGTCAAATCGGCCGCCCAGGCGTCGACCGTGCCCGCAACCCTGGTGCACATGCCGCCGGCAGTGCAGCGCGACCCCGGCGAACGGGTCCGCGCCGCCCCGGCCACCCGCAAGCTCGCGCGCGAAATGGGCGTCGACCTGTTCGAGGTGCCCGGCACTGGCGAAGAGGGCCGGGTGACCCGCGACGACGTGGTGGCGTGGGCGCAGCGCGTTGCAGCGGGGGCCAGCGCGCCGGCGGCGGCATCCGGTTCCGCGGCGATGGCGCAGCCGGTTGCAGCACCGGTCGCCGTGGCCAAGGCCGCACCCAGGCCCATCGAGCGCGGCCCCGACGAGAGCCGCGAGCGCCTCAAAGGCCTGCGCAAGCGCATCCACGCCAAAATGCGCGAGAGCAAGGACATCGCCGCCCACTTCACCTACGTGGACGAAGTCGACTTCACCGCCATCAACGACATGCGCGCGGCCCTGGAGCGCTTCGGGCTCAAGGCGACGTTCCTGCCGTTTGTCATCAAGGCGGTGTGCCTGGCGCTCAAGCGGCCGGAGTTCCGGTACCTCAATGCCAGCGTGGACGACACGGCCGGCGAAATCGTGGTCAAGGGCCGTTACCACATCGGCGTTGCCGCGGCGACCGACGCGGGGCTGGTGGTGCCGGTGGTCAAGGACGCCGACCGGTTGTCGATGCGGCAGTTGATCGACGAGGTCAAGCGGTTGGGCGAGGGCGCGCGCGACGGCAAGCTGCCGGCCGAGGACATGAGCGGGTCTACGTTCACGATTACCAGCTTGGGCAAGCTGGGCGGCATGTTTGCCACGCCGATCATCAACTACCCCGAGGCGGCGATTTTGGGCCTGCACAAGGTCGAAAAGCGGCCGGTGGTGGTCGGCGACCAGATCGTCATCCGCGAGCGCATGTACATGTCGTGCAGCTTTGACCACCGCTTGATTGACGGGCACGTGGGCGCGGCGTTCGTGCAGGCGGTCAAGGGGTATCTGGAAGAGCCGGTGGGGATGATGGTTGAGCTGGTCTAGCGGCGCTGCCGCAGCGAGTTTGCCGGTGAGGCACGCTCCGGCGATCAACACGGCGTCAAAACGCTCAGCATTTCAATCATCTGAACAAAGCCCCCCTCTGTTCACACGCCATCCCCCCGGCACTTCCA
>CAXRHS010000572.1:0-2996 GCA_964230235.1 Myxococcota bacterium | reverse complement strand
GGCCTTGAGGTGCTCGGCGATGTCGATCTGCGGGTGGTCCTTGGGGCGACCCACCACCTGGGCGTGGCAGTGCGCACAGGTGTGGACCAGGCGCTCCGGCTTGATGTTGTCGTGCGCGCAGGTCAGCGTCGCGCCCTGCGGTAGCGCCGCTTGCTTGGTCGTGCAGTCCTGGATGTGGCTGCGGCCCTGCCCGTGGCACTCCGTGCACAAAACCGTCTGGTGCTTCTTGCCAAACGCGTGTTTGGGCGTCTGGTGGCAGCCCAGACAATCGGCGCGGGTGGTCACTTTGCGCGGCTGATCGCTCAGTTCCTTGAGCGCAGCGCCCCGCCAATGGCCGTACTGACCCCAGGTCGGCGGCAGCGACGCGGCACGAACCGCCAGAAAGCCGCCGACCACGGCCGCCAGCGCGGCAGCAAGAATCCACAGGTGCAACGAATCGCGCGAGAACATGCCCTACTCCTGCTGGAGCGCGGCGCTCAGTGGGGCACCGACGCACCGGCAGGCGTCACAGCAAAGACCGTGCCAATGGTGTCTGGCACTGTCCCGGGCGTGTCATTGTTCCGCGGTTTCAGGTCGTTGGCACAGATCGAAGTGTTGCGGCCATGGCACCGACATGGTCGCCCCGGCCCATGGGAGTGCCTGCGTGCCGAAAAATCGGCGATCGTGAGATGGGAATGGCACGCGGTTGCCGTAAACTCGGCAACCAGCTGGCGCCGTCGTGGGTGTGCCGGGTCCGCGTGATGCCGCGGGGTGTCCTGCAGACCGGACAGTGCCGCGACAAAGTGCCGAGCCCGGCAGCCGTCACGGTGGCACAGCGGTCAATGGTCGCGTTAGGGCCCGTAAAAATCTAATCGATTTTCTACGTGGGCCCATTGCTTGCTCAGTGGGTCGCAAGCTCGCGACTTTGCAAGTCGACTCGCCGCTCCGCCTCCTGTCGAGGTCGACTGAGTTATTATTTTACAGGCCCTTACCCGCGCGAAAAGCGGGGTCCACCTGGCAACCAGGGCCAACCCGTCGCGCTTGCTGACCCAATCGAAACTCTGGATTCTTGCTGTGGGGTAGCCAGGCCCAGTGCGTTTGCCCGGCGAATCGAAACCATGCACCGATCCGGTCAATCGACAGACCTGGCCAGCCGCACGGCTTCGGCCTGCCAGCGCTCCACCACCGCCTGCGGCCCGACCATCTTGAAGTACCAGGTGCGGTTCGGCGCGCTCACCGCCACCGCCGCCATTTTCCAGCCGGCCTTGGGCGCAGCGCCCGCCGGGTCGCCCATCGAGCCCAAGAACGCGCCCACAATCTCGACCAGCGCGGTCGGGTGCTTCGCGTCGGCGACTGGTGTCTGCTTGGCGGCCGATTCGCAGGTCGCACCCGCGGCCAACTGGAACTGTCCGCACCAACGCGTCACGTTCATGTCCAGTGGCAATCCGGCACCCAGAAACGACACTGTCAGCTCGCCGGCCTCCGCGTCATTAGCCTCTTTGGGCAGCGCGTAGACCTTGTAGAGCATCGGGCGAGGCGGTACCTCCTGCCAACCTGCGGGCACGGTAAAGGTCGGCCCTTCCGGCAAGGCGGCTTGCGGCGCGCCCATGCCAGCAACTTGTCCGTTGGCGCCGAGCGGCGGGTGTCCTGCCGGCAATTGGCCTGCGCTGGCGGCCGCGCCCTGCTGCAGTGCGGGATGGTCGGGCATGGCGCCAGTGGGCGAAGCCGCCGCCGGCGTCGGCGCCGCAACGGGCACAACGGGGGCCGGCAGCGGGGCTGCGGTCATCTCGGCCGGTGGTGCCTTGTTGCAAGCCAAAGCGAGCACCGCGATCAGCAAGGTGCATGGCGTTCGATTCATGGGAGTCTCCTCGGGTGCGCAAAGCAGCGCGGGCGGCGTATTCGACCCGCTGGCGGGCCATTTTGCAACGGTGGTCCAGCAGCCGGGGGCAGCGGCTTGTCAAGCTGCACCCCACTTTCTGATCCATGAAATTGCGTGGTATTTCCGGCGACGCCCGCCAGTGCTGCCTCTGCCGGCCTCCGGACGCGCCACGCGGGGAATTGGTTGCGGAATATGTACCCCACTTTCTGATCCATGAATTCACAGTAGTTTTTCGACGGTGCTCAAAAACGCCGACCCCGCGGCAGGTCGGTGCTCCTGCCGCGGGGTCGCGTATCAGGCGCCGGTCACGGGCCGGCTACCTGGGATCGGGTCAGTGACAGTTCTTGCAGGACTCGACCTCGTCGCCGCTGTAGGCGTCGAGCGGGGTCGGGTCGTAGGTCATGGTCTTGAAGTGCGCCTGCGTCGACAGCGAGTCGTGGCAGCCCCAGCACGCCAACCGATTCGGGTTGGTGGCCCAGGTGCCGCTGGTCTTGCTGCTGTGGCAGGCCTCGCAGTTGCGCACGTCTTGCGGCAGCGTGATGTCCCAGTTGCGGCCGGGGGTCGGGTCGCCGTTGCCATACCACACGGTCTGATTCGGGAAGTTGAGCTTGCTGCCGTAGTGAATGGCGTGGATGCGCTTGCTGATCGGCCGGGCGCCGCTCCAGTCCAGGCCGACCGGGTTTTGCGACTGGTAGTCGTGGCAGCTGCCGCAGCGGTCCATCGCGTCGTCTTCGAGCGCCTTGTTGTGGCGACGTGCGTCGACCACCAGGCCTTTGCCGTTGTGCTGGTGGCAGTTGGCGCAGCCGTCGGCGACCGGCTTCTCCGGCGTGGCGCTGCCGACCTGGAACGTTGCGCGGGCGACTGTCGGCGTCTTGTAGTCGGTGCCGCTGGTATTGCCGCGGTCGGCAAACTCGATGTCGGCGGTGTAGGTACCGATGCGCAGATCGTCCACCGGGTCCAGTTGGTAGGTGATCGCGTCGGCCGTGCGGGTGACCTTGGGGTCTTCGTTGGTCGCCACGAGGCGCTTGCTGCAGTTGTTGCCGGGCGTAAAGCCGGTGGTGCTCTTGTACGCCGTGTCGCCGTTGAAGATCGCCGTCGTGAACAGGCCGGCCTGCAACTGCACCGAATAGCTGACGCC
>CAXRHS010000571.1:0-2013 GCA_964230235.1 Myxococcota bacterium | reverse complement strand
AGCCCGGGCGCGGCGATCCGCCCAAGCGCGAGGAGGCCCCGCCGCCGCCCCCGCACGTGCCGCCCAAGCGCAAGCCGCCGCCGACGCCGCCACCGGCGCCGATGCCTGAGGCACCCGCGGCGCGTCGCTGATCCACACCAGCGTCATCACTTTGCGGCGCCGCCATTGATCTGTGGCCGTCGGCTCGGGCACCATCGCCACCTTGGAGGTGCCCCATGGCCGAGTTGATGACGCTTTCGCGCTATAACCTACAACGCAAACGCGATTATGAAGGCGCGACCGGCGATTTCACCCTGCTCATCAGCCATCTCGCGCTGGCGTGCAAGGTGGTCTCGCGCGAGGTTGCGCGCGCCGGGCTGCTCGACGTGCTCGGCCACACGGGCAACAGCAACGTTCAGGGCGAACAGGTCACCAAGCTCGATGTGCTGTCGAACGAACTGTTGATCGAAGTGCTCAACGACCTGCCGATGGTGGCGGCGGTCGCCAGCGAAGAAGACGAAGAAATCCGCATCACCCGCGCCGGCCGACTGAGCGGCAAGTACCTGGTGTGCTTCGACCCGCTCGACGGTTCTTCGAACATCGACGTCAACGTCACCATCGGCACCATTTTCTCGATTCGCAAGCGCCACACGGCGGGCCAGGAGGCGACTGCCGCAGACTTCCTCAAAGCCGGATCGGAGCAGATCGCCGCCGGCTACTGCATCTATGGTAGCTCGACGATGTTCGTGTACTCGACAGGCGACGGGGTCGACGGGTTCACGCTTGACCCCAATGTCGGCGAGTTTGTGCTCTCGCACCCCGACATGCGCATCCCCGACGCCGCCGCTTGCTGGTCGGCCAATGTCGGCAATACCGGCAACTGGTCCGCGGGCACCTTGGCCTACATGGGCCGGCTGTGCAGCGGCGAAGGCCGCTACAAGAAATGCAGCCTGCGCTACGTCGGCACCCTGGTCGCGGACGTGCACCGCAACCTGCTCAAAGGCGGCGTGTTCTTCTACCCAGGGGACAAGAAGGCGCCCAAGGGCAAGCTGCGCGTGTTGTACGAAGCACACCCGCTGGCGTACCTGGTCGAGCAGGCTGGCGGCAAGGCCACCGACGGGGTTCGGCGTATCCTGGACATCGTGCCCGACGGGTTGCACATGCGCACGCCGCTCATCATCGGCAACGCCACCGAAGTGGACCTGTACGGCGAACTGGCAGGTGCGCCATGAGCTTGCCTGACCAAGCGGGCCACGCAAGCGGCCTGTCCCACCTGGACGCCGCGGGCCAGGCGCGGATGGTCGGTGTCGGTGCCAAAGCCGAGACCGAGCGGGGCGCCATCGCCACCAGCACCGTGCGATTGGGCGCGCCAGCGTTCGCCGCCATCCAAAGCGGCAGCGGCCCCAAGGGCGACGCCGTGCAGATTGCGAGAATGGCAGCGTTTTCTGCCACCAAGCGCACGGCCGAGCTCATCCCGCTGTGCCACCCGGTGCGGATTACCGGCGTGCTAGTCGAGGCCGCACTCGACCCAGAAGAGCGAACCGTCTCGTTCACGGTGCAAGTCACCGCGCGCGATCGCACCGGCGTTGAGATGGAGGCGCTAACCGCGGCTTCGGTGGCCGCGCTGGTGCTGTACGACATGACCAAGGCCATCGACAAAGGTGCGGTCATCGAGCGCACCCGGTTGCTGCGCAAATGGGGCGGCAAGTCTGGCGATTACGTGGCGCCTTGACCCAACCAGCGCTGCCACCGCTGCCTGTGGCGATCCGTTCTGCCACTGCGTCGGGATTGCGCGCCCTGCGCAGCCAGCTTGCCCGCACCCGCCGCCTCATCGAACGGCTGGATGCGGATGCCGAACGCGCTGCCGGTGCGGACGAACTTCGCCTGGCCGGCGAAGTCCTCAAGACGCAACTGCACACGATTGCCAAAGGCGCGCGGGTCGTTGAACTGCCCGTGCCATGGTCACCGGGCGAGGTCGGGGCCGTGCGCTTGCGACCAGACCTGTCCGCGCAAGACAACGTGCGCCAGCTTTTC
>CAXRHS010000570.1:0-4152 GCA_964230235.1 Myxococcota bacterium | reverse complement strand
GTCACCGACGTCTGCACCCCCGAAGGCGCGCCAATATCGGGCTTGGGCCGCAGGTCGAAGGTCGGCCCGCGCGAGCTGCTGCCCTCGACCTGTCCCTGGCCGTACGCTGCGACGTCGATGGCGGCAACCGCAAGCGCAGCTTCGCAGGTTGCTGGATCAACAAGGGTTTTGTCGCTGCGCGCCAGCGCAAGCGGACCGCCCGCCATGGGCAGTTGCAGGCGGACCAGCTTGGGCGCGGGCCCCGCCTTGTGCTTGACGCGAATCGCATAGGTTCCGGCGGCTTCCAGTTTGGTCGTCAGCGCCTCCACGGGCGGCTGGCTGCCGTCTTGGGTCGAGGTCGAAACCGCGACGGGCGAACAATCGGCGGGCAACACGCGGCACAGGTGGAGGTCGAGGTCCGTGTTGGTGGTCGGATATGCGTTCCAGTCCAGGATGATCTGCACCGTCGTTGCGCTCGCGACGTCAAAAGTGTTCTCGGCCATGCCCGGCGTGAACTCCAACCAGCCGTCTTTGTTGTCGTCCCGCCACAGGTCGTGCCAGACCTGACCGTCGCTCAGGTTGCCAGCCGCCTGCACCCATACTTTGCCGGCGGCACTGACGTCGCTGACCAACTTGCACAGTGCGCCGTTGCCGTCGCCAAACGACTCACCGAACCAGGCAAGCGCATGCTGGACGATGGCAATGCCCGACTTGGGCAATTCCTGGGCTGCCCACGCCTGCAGGGACGCGACGCTGGTCACCGACACCGGCACGATGGTTGCGCCAGGTGCGATCGTCGCAATCAACTCCGCGCAAGCGGTGCCGTGCATATCGCCGGAATTGGGTGGCGTTCCTTGGGTGTGCGGCAGCTTGCCCGCAGCGACTGCGGCCGCCCACAGGTCGAAGTTCTGGTCCACCACTGCGACCAACACGCCCATGCCATCCTGCTGGGCGCAGTGGAACAGGTGCGCGTCGATGGCGCGGGCCCCGGTCGCAGGTGGGTGGGCAAGCGCAACCGGTGTGAGCGGGGGCGCGACCCATGTTACCGCGGGATCGGCCAGCACGGCGGTCAGCGCCGCGGAAGACAACCGTGCGTCGACGCGGTCGGCACCAACGGCGTGCAATTCGGCGCCTGCCGCGCGCAGTCGCTCCTGCGGTCCTGCAGCGACTGCCGGAACCACGGCTAGCCGCAGCTCTGCCCGCACCCGGCCGGCATCGTCCACGTCAAGGCCTGCCTGATGGGCCCACGCAGCACTTGCCATGCCGCGTTGGCTGACCTGCGCCTGCCACTGCGCCAGGCGGCTCGCGAGCTTGCGGTGTTCTATCCAGCGGTTGGCGGGCGCTTCTGCCGCTGCTGCACCCGCGGCGGCAAACGCGACAACAACGCCAGCCAGCGCAAGCCAGTGGCACCGGGTTGGACCCGCTATCACTGGCAGGTGCGAACCGAAAAACCGAAAGCGACTGCCGTCACGGCCGCAAGTCGGTGAGTCGCCTGCAGAGCGCAAACGCGCGCCCCACCCGGCGGGCAAGGTAAACCAGGCGCTCATGTGGACCAAAACGAACTCCCGGATCGGCACTGCGACAGCGCGAATTGTGCCGTCGGCATGGGAGATACTGCAACGCCCTTGCAGGCACTTGGGTGCCGACGGCGCTGCAAATAGCGCCGGTGGCCAGCAACGAGGGTGCCGAAATTCGCTACCTTCGACAACCGATGTTCGCGGCTGAGAAGAATCGTAGCGCCTGACGCGCGACCGGCGACGCCAAAGCCGCCTATGGGCGGACCAGGCCGGCGTCGCATCGGCACGGGCTATGCCGCCTGCGCCAGCGCCTCCCGCAACGTCGCCACCACAAAGCGCTGTTCGTCGTCGGTCAGGTAGTGGTGCAGCGGCAACGCCAGGCTCTGCGCCGCCCAGGCATCGCTGCACGGCAATGGCGCCCGCGCGTGATCGCGCCAGGCAGGTTCCAGGTGCGCGGCAAGGATGCCGCGGCGCGCACCGACGTCGCGGGCGTTCAAGAACTTCAAGACGCGGTCGCGGCGTGCGCCGGCCGGACCGCCGTCGGGCATGACGCACAAGCAGTAGGTCTGCGCGTTCCACTGGTCGTCTGGCCGCGGCTGCATCGGCGCCACATCCCAGCAGTCGTTGAGCAACGCGTCATAACGCAGCGCCAACGCCCGCCGTCGAGCCACAATTGCCGGCAACCGCTTGAGCTGTTCAACACCGACGGCCGCTTGCAGATCGGTCATCCGGAAGTTCCAGCCGGGCTCGCCATAGTGTTCGGTTGCGCCGGACTGGTGGCGATCGGCAGGGGCGATCGACATGCCGTGCTGGCGCAGTGCACGCAAGCGCTCCGCCCAATCTGCCCGGTTGGTGGTGATGGCGCCCCCTTCGCCGGTGGTGACTACTTTGCGCGGGTGAAACGAAAACACGGCCAGTTCGGCGTCCTTGCCTACCGGCTGGCCAGCGTGGAGGCTTCCGAGCGCACAGGCGGCGTCGTCAATCAGCACCGCCCCGCGCTGCGCACACAGTTGCGCGATAGGCGCCCGGTCCAGCGGCACCCCCAACTGGTGAACCGCGATGACCGCCCGCGTCTGGTCGGTCCAGACCCGGGCGATCGTTTCGGCGGTTGCATTTGGACAGTCTGGCGCGACATCGGCAAACACCGGGCGCGCTCCGACCATCCACGCGGCGTTGGTGCTGGCGATAAAGCTCAAGGACGGCACCACCACATCGTCGCCTGGTCCGATGCCGGCAATGTGCAGCGCCAGGTGCAGTCCGGCAGTCGCGGACGACACGGCCACGGCGTGTTCTGCGCCGACAATCGCGGCCAGATCCGCCTCGAACTGCCGCACCTTGGGTCCCTGGACGACCCAGCCGCTGCGCAACACCTCGGCGACCGCGGCAGTCTCCTCGGGGCCGAACACCGGCATGATGATGGGAATCACGAGGCCACCGTTGGACTCAAAAGCTGACGCCGCCCGTCAGCATGGCCGACGAGCTGACAGTGCCGGCGCTGCCTGGCGTGCGATAGATGCCAAACTGCGCACCCAAGTACGGAAAGCCGAGTACCAGGCGACCGGCGACAAACGCGCCAAGACTGCCGTCGAGCACGCCCTTGTTGCCGGTCAGTCCGAGCTCGCCGCCGGCCAGCAACTTGACGCCAACGAACTGCAGCAAGACGTAGCGGAATTCAGCGGCCAGCCGCTTGGTTCCGGGCCCGATGTCCGCGCGCATGCCGATGCCCAGGTTGCGCAGCAACCGCAGGTCGTCCACCCCGGCCTCCAGCGTCATGGCCATGCGAACGGCGGACTCTTTGGAAAGGCCTGGCGTTCCGCCGAGCGACCGCGCACCCGCGCCCAAGTAGACGTCGCCAAGCACCGGCAGCGCCGAGGCAGCCGTGGCTGCCAGCGTCGTTGCTGCGCAGCCCGCCAGTGCCAGCCACAGCGCAGATTGAATGGCCCATTGTGGGCGGCGCACAGCGAACGGCATGACCGATTCCGGCAACCCGCGGGGGCGCGGGAGGGCGCTGTCGTACCATTTCGCGCGGTTTCGGGCAATGGCGGGCGGGTCGCCCCGAGAAGCCGCAGGCCTGAGCGCCGCCGGGCATTCGACAGCCACGGGCTGAAATCCACGTGGACTTTTCGGCAGACCCGGGCTGCCTGCGCGCTTGCGGCTCTGCCGGACTACTTGACCGCAATCGAGCGCACCACGAGGTTGTTGCCCGCTGGCTCGACGACGCCGCCCGTGTAGTTGATCTCAAACAACACCTTGTAGTTGCCGGGCGTCAGGGTCATTGGCAGCGTGAACTTGGTGTCGCCGGCAAAGGTCGGCAGACACGCCCCCCAAGTTCGGATTGAAGTCGGGAGTGGCGGTCGACTGGACGCCGATGTCCAGGGAAAAAGGCACGCTGGTACCCAGGTAGATGACGTAGTCGTCTGCGCTCGGCACCGCGTCGGCCGACAGCAGGATGCGGCTCGACAGGGTTGCAACCGCCGCCTTGGGAAGCACTTGGGTACCCATGTTGCAGACCATCGCCTGACCGTACACCGGCACGCCGCGCGTCACAGAGGTCGGCGGCGACTGCAGATCCTTCAGGCCGACCACGCCAGTCGTGCCAAACACCGTATAGGTCGTGTGGTGATACAAGTCGGGGCCAACCACCGCGATTTTTCGG
>CAXRHS010000569.1:0-2853 GCA_964230235.1 Myxococcota bacterium | reverse complement strand
TGGTAGTTGCCAAAAAAATTATGGATAAACATAATGAGGTTCCTCGTGGAAATGCTATAAATACATCAACACCAATGTTGGAAAATTATACTGCTCCACCAGCAATGTATAACATACCTCAAGATTTTTTGGGTGAATCACAATATTCATCAACACCAAAAGCACAAAATTCTGAAATACCAACAAGAGACAAAATCTTGAATTCTAAATTACCAAATGAAATCAAACAATTCGTGTAGCCACAGGTGGCGTAGTTGAACAAGATCGCGACCGCCATGATCCGCAAGAGCGGAACGGCCGCGGCGTACTTTGCGCCGTAGATGAGGTCAATGACCGCTGGTGCCTCGGCAAAGGCCATGGCCGCAATGCAGAATCCGGGAACCATGTGCACCCGTGCGAACAGGCGCGCTTCGCGCACCGCGCGGTCGGGCGCTTGTGCCACGGTCCGCGCCAACCGCGGGAAGAATGCGCCCGCCAGCAGCGAGGGGAGCGTTCCCGCAAGTTCGACCAGGCGGAACGCCGCCAAGTAGACACCCAGTTCCGTCGGCCCCAGGAACCCGTGGACGATGAAGTTGTTGGCGTAGTGCAGCACCACCACCAGCGTACTGGTCACGCCGAGCGGCACCGCGGCAACCAAGGCCGCGCGCACCTCATCGCTGGCGGGCTTTTGGACGGTTACGCCACAGCGGCGCACCAGATAGACATAGGTCGGCACCAAGACCAATGCGCTGGCAACCAGGTTCAGGCCTGGAACCAAATACAAATCGCCAGGCTGATGGACAAGCGCGAGCAGTCCAGCGGTGTAGATCGCAGTGCCGACCACGCCGATTCCAGCCGATATACGCGAAAGCTCAAGGCCGTTCAGAACCCAATCGGCCGCGGCGGCCTGGGTGACGAGCGCCGCGCACGACAAGAGCACCACCAGCTGCTGGCGCGGGTCGGCAACGGCGACCCAAACAAAGACGGCGACGCCGGCCAATGCGAGCACGGCCAATGCGAGCTTGGCACCGTTGACAATGGCCAGCAGCGTTCCTGCCTGGCTGCGGTCGCGCGCCACCGCGCGCAGACCCCAGTTCGCCAGGCCAGGCACCAGCGCAATCGACGCATAGGCAGCCACCGATTGCCCATAGCCGACCAGGCCATACGCCTCTGGCCCCAAAGCCCGCGCGGCGTAACCCAACGTCAGCAAACCGAGCATACGGCCGGCCACCGTCGCGCTCATCAAACCCATGAAGTTGCGAAACAGCGTCGAACGCAGCAAGCGTTTGGCCAGTGTCGGTTCTACTTTCCCATTTGACAGCGGCTCGTTCACGCGCGCGGCAACCTCATCGACTGGGCCACCGACACGGACCGCCCGCAGCGCAGAGTCGACCTGCAAAGTCGCGAGCTTGCGACCCACTTGGCGAGCAACGGGCCAACGTGGAAAATCGAATAGATTTTACACGGGCCCCAAAAGCGGTCGCGCCGGCCTGATGAATTCGGTTCAACTTCAGCCAGGCCAGTTTCCACCTGTTCTACTTGCACACCGGCAACATGCACTTCTCGTTTTTGGCACCGCAGATGAGGCCGGGCTCGCAGGTGTCGCCGCCTTCGTCGTCTTCCAAGGCCACGCAGCTTTCGCCGAGCTTGCCATACGCGCCACACTTGCCGTCTTCGTAGCAGAAAAGGTCCACGGCGCATTTGAAGAACTCGGCGCACGGCTTGCCGACGGTCGGCAAGTCGGTGCACTTGCTGGTCTTGTCGTCGCAGACAAATGGTGGCAAGCAAGCGAGGTAGCCAGCGGCGACCCATTCCTCATCCAACGGTTCGCAGGCCTCGCCCTTCTTGGGAAGGTATGTGCAGACTTCCTTGCCGGCCGGGCCGTCGCAGACTTCGTCCAAGCCCTTGCACTGCGCGCTGGAGGCGCAAGGCTTGCCAAGACCGACGAGCGGCGCGCACACCGCGGCGGTCGCGTCCTCCGATAGTTCAGTGCAGACGTGGTCTTTGGGGCACGGATTCTCCGACAGGCCGTCGAACCAAGCTTGCAAATCGCAGACTTTGCCGGCAGCGACTTTGCCCTTGCACTTGCCCTCCGCCTCGACGTCGTCCGTCAGACAATAGAGATCCTCTTTGCATGCAAGTTCTTCCACCCAGCACGCCGTGCCCTCGGCTTTGGGCTCAAAGCAGGTGTAGCTGTCGAAGTCTTCCAGACAGTTCAGCCCGTCCACGCAGTCGACGCTGGCACAATCTTCGCCTTTCTTTGCCAACACATATGGCCCGCACTTGTCGGCGGCGGTGCACACGTTGTCGCCTTCGCAGCCGGCGTGGGTGGTGCAGGCGGCGCCGGACTTGGCGGGCGCGGCGCACAGGCCCGCACATTGCGGTTCGTTGATTTCCTTAGTCTGGCAGTAGCCGCTTTTGCACGCGGTGTCGCTGGTGCACGCAAAGCCGTTGTCAACCAGACCGACGAAAAGGCCGGCGCAAGGAGCGGGCAGTTTGGCGCCTTTGAAAAAGGTGCACTTGTCGTCCAAGGTGGCCAGGCACGCGGCGACCTTGCTCGGATCGAACTTGGCGGTACCAGCGGCGATGGCGGCAAGGCCTTCAGCGAACGGCGATACCCCACCGGTCGCCAGCAGTTCGCCCTTGCAGGCTTCGGCGTTGGTCAACTCCATTTCAGTCGGGCACTTGAAGTTGAGCTTGCAGTACGCAAGGTAGAAATCGCCTTCTGCCTTCTTGGCGTCAGCGAGGCTTTTGGCGATGTCGTCCTTGCTGCGGCCCGTGTCCTGCACGGGCAAGTCAGCGCTCGCAACCGCGGCATCGGCGGTACCGCCCCCGTCGGCAACCGTGCCGTCGCCCGCCGGGGCATCTTTGACC
>CAXRHS010000568.1:0-7300 GCA_964230235.1 Myxococcota bacterium | reverse complement strand
CCGAGCGCTTGGTGGTGGAGAGCGATTGGCCTTTCAAAGACCTCAACTACCCGGCTTCGCTGGACGCCGTCCGCGCACTCGCAGACGATCTGGGGACGGCCCGCGCTGAACCCGGGGCCGCGCTGCTCGCGCGCAGCAACGCCAATTGCGCCACCCTCTTTGGATTGTGACGATGGATCTTTCCGCCACCACCCAACCACATGCGCCGCCGCGCAAACTCGGCAAGTCGCGGCCCGCCGAGCGCCGCTTTGACCGCCTGGTGCGGCTGGTCAGCGTGCGCGGCTTTCGGCGACTGCAAGACGCGCACGTGGTGGTGTTTGGCGTCGGCGGCGTTGGCGGCTATGCGGCCGAAGGGCTTGCGCGATCGGGGGTCGGGCGCCTGACGTTGGTGGACTACGACGTTGTGTGCGCGACCAATCTCAATCGGCAGATCCAAGCACTGGCGACCAACGTCGGCAAGCCCAAGGCGCAGGCGCTGGCCGACCGGTTGACGACGATCAACCCGCAGTGCGTGGTGCAGGTCGAGAACGCGTTCTACTGCGCCGACAACGCGGACCGGCTGTTGCCGCGCGAGGCGCCGCCCGATTTCGTGGTCGACGCGATCGACAACGTCACCGCCAAGCTGCACCTGCTCGATCGTTGCCGCCAATTCGGCATTGCGGTGGTGTCGTCGATGGGTGCCGCCGGCAAGCTCGACCCGACCCAGGTGCGGGTGGCCGATCTCTACCAGACCCACACCGACCCCCTGGCGCGCGCAGTGCGCAAGGCCTTGCGCAAGAACTACGGGTGGCCGAGCGCACAGGCCAAGGGTCCGGCTGTGGATTGCGGGGTCCCGGTTGTGTACTCACTGGAATCGCGCCGCAAGCCGATTGCGCCTGACTGGGACGCCGAGCACGGCTTTCAGTGCATCTGTCCGCCCAACGAGGCGGATGTGCACCAGTGCGACCACCGCAACTTGATCGAGGGATCGGCGGTGTTCGTCACCAGCGTTTTCGGCATGACCTTGGCGGCCGTGGTGGTGCGCGCGATCGTGGGCCAGCTCGCGGCGCCGACCTTGCTGGAAGCGGCCGAGCGGGACGACACGGAAGCGGGCGATCAGTAGTCGGAAAGGCCCTTTTTGACTTCGCCAGCCGCGCCACCCGCGCCGACGCCGCCAGGCGTTCCCGTACCAGCGAACGCCATCATCACGTAGAAGGTCGTCCAACTCGCGGCCTGGCGGGCTGCGCCGCGCACCTTGTCGGGCACAGGTTCGTCGGGTTGGGCACCTCCCTGGCGCCATGCGGCCAGGTGATCGCGAACTGCTTCAATCGCAAACGTCATTTCGCTTTTGCGGACGGTGGCGAGCTTGTCGTGCCGCTGCAGCCAATGCTCGGCGAGCAGGTTGTCGTTGGCGGCCAGGCACAGGTAGGCGCACAGCTCTGAAAAACCGGCGTCGAGCGCTGCGTCCATCGGGACTTCGAGCGCTGCCGCCTGGGCGCGATCCAGCAAGCGCGCCGACAGCAGCGCCGCCGCCAAGAACGCCAGCGCATGCCCGTGGCCCAGGGCCTGTGCCAGCAGCGCACCGCCGCGGGCCGCCATCGCCGCATTGCCAATCTCAGCCCATTCGGCCATGGCCTCCAGGACTTTGGGCGGCCACGCCGCAGCTGGAAGCTCGCCCATCCCGGCAAGTTCGTCCATTGCCTCGCGCGGGTCGGCGGCGGCGCTCAAGTGCGCCTGCAACGCGTCCAGCACTTGCGCGATCGTCGGCGCGTGGTGGGCGTCGGCCCATTGGACCGAGAAGTCAGCGTCGATGAGGTAGAGCAGCATCCGCGCCAGCCTGTCCTTGGGCCAGCCGGGAAGCTGCCAGCGCTCCCACAGCTCGCGGACCGCCATCCACGCCAGCACCCGCTGGCCCTCGTCGGTGCTGGTGCACTGCTCAATCCACAGGTCTTCGATGTCGGACTGCAGGGTACTGTTGGCGGCAAGCTCGGCAAAGCGCGCCCGGTCGGTGTCGATGCCGATCTGACGCAGCGCGCCCAGCAGCTGGTCGTCGCCCAAGTCGCGCAGAACGGGCTCGCCACCGTCCCATGTTGGGGCCTGCGGCGCCGGCTGCTTGTGGGTGGAATCGTCGCGCGGTTCACTGGACATAGGTTCCTCGCAATGCGGTCAGGGCCGTGCGTGAATCAGTCGAAGGCCTCGCCAAGGTGCGGAGCGGCGATCGGGCTTGCACACATGCGGGCTTGCGACCCTCAGGACAGGCGATGGGCGGGCGTGGCGCATCGAGTCGATGGTTGACGGGCGCTCAACGCGGCAGGCTGCGCAGTGCAGCGATGACGTCGTCGGCGTGACCTTTGATGGAGACCTTGGGCCACGACCGCACCAAGACGCCTTGGGCGTCGACCAGGAACGTGGCGCGCAAGATACCGTCATACGCCCTGCCGTACAGCACTTTGCGACCAAAAGCCCCGTAGGCGCGCATGACGTCTTTGGTCTGGTCGGTCAAAAGCGGGAAGTTCAAGCCGTACTTCTTGCGAAAGCGCTGGTGTGCAGCGGCGCTATCCGCCGAAATGCCGAGAACCACCGCCCCCAGTTCGCGCGCCCACGCGTCGTTGCGGTCGCGGAAATCGCACGCCTCGACGGTGCAACCGGGCGTGTCGTCGCGGGGATAGAAGTACACGACCACCGGCCGGCCGCGCAGCGCGCTCAAGGTCACGCTGGTTCCATCGTCGGCAGGCAGGGTGAAGTCGGGCGCGGGCTGGCCAATCTCGGGCATGGGACTCCGTAGCGCAGCGGGCGACGCGCCAGCAGGGCGGGTCGACCAGGCGCGGACGGGCACAAGCATGGGCAAGGTCGCCGGGTTGCGCAAGCCCGCTTGCCCAAGCCCCGAATGTGCCGTAGGGTTGCCCTAGGAGGGCCCGATGCGCATCGCCATCATCAGTGACATCCACGCCAACATCCAGGCGCTGACCAAGGTGCTGGAGCGCTGCGATCGCGAAGACGTGGACGAAGTCGTCTGCTTGGGCGACGTGGTCGGCTACGGCGGCAACCCCAACGAGTGCTGCGAACTGCTGCGCGAATGGTGCAATGTGGTGCTGATGGGCAACCACGACGCGGCGACGGTCGGGGTGATGGACGCCGACTACTACTACGACTCGGCGCGGCGGGTGCTGTACTGGTCGCGGCAAGAGTTGAGCGATGAGAACTTTCGCTGGCTCTACTCGCTGCCGTACACGCACCAGCGGCCCGACCTGGACGTGGGGTTCTACCACGCTGCGCCGATCATGCCGTCTGGGTTCTTCTATGTCGTGCGCGGCGAAGAGGCCGAGGCGCTGACGCGGATGAAAGAGGGCTTCTTTACGCATAATTTCATTGGCCACTCGCACCTGACCACCGCCTACGAGTACACCGGCAAGAAGGTCAAGGAAGTCACCGGCCATTACCAGTTTCACGAAGGCTCGAAGTACCTGGTCAACGTTGGCTCGGTCGGCCAGCCGCGCGATCGCAACCCCCAGGCGTGCTTTGTGATTTTCGATACCGAGACCAAAGCGATGCAGCACGCGCGGGTGGCCTACGACATCGCCGGCGCTCAGGCGCGCATCCGCGAAGTGGGCCACGACGACAAGTTTGCCAAGCGCTTGCAGGTCGGTCAGTAGGCTCTTCGTCGAGACAATTAGCAATTTCATACATCTACAACGAGACGCGCCGCCGGCCGCAAACTGCCGCTGGCGATCTTGCGCGCACCGACCGCCATCCTAAACTGCCGCGTCCTGGGGCGCCTCGGGCGCGCGCGGAGGAAACGGTTTTCCCATGAAGAAAGAGCAAGTCTTCCTCATCCTCATCCTGGTTTTCGTCGGCGGCTACGTGGTCGGCCGCGCTTCGCACAAGCCGTCGTCGGCGGCCGCACCGGCTGGCGTCTCAGCGGCAGCGCCGGCCAGCATCGCTGCAGCATCACCCTCGCCGGCGGCAGCGCCGACCCCGACGCCCAGTCCGAGTCCGGCGCCTACCTCGGCGCCGAGCCCAAGCCCCTCGCCGAGCCCGAACCCGAGTCCGAGTCCGGCGCCGAGCGCACCCGCCGACCCGAACCAGATCTGGCGCGCGGTCATTCACGACGACGACGCCAAGAAGGGCCCCGACTCGGTCAACGTCAAGGTGGTCATCTTCGGCGCGTTCGGCAACCAGGAAACGGTTGACTTCGCCCCGGCAATTGACAGCATTGTCAAAGACTTTGGCGACAAGGTGCAGATCCGTTTCAAGCACAAAGTGGTGCCGATGCCGCACCCCGACTCGATCTATGCCAGCGAGGTCGCGGCGGCCGCCAATTCGCAGGGCAAGTTCTGGCCGCTTTTCGACAAGCTCATCAAAAGTGCTTCGATCTCACCAAGTTCGATTGAGTCAGCCGCCAAGGAGTCGGGCGTCAACTGGGACAAGGTCAAGAAAGAGGTCGAGTCCGGCAAGTGGCGCATGCAGGTGCTGCGCGACAGCCTCGAGGCGAGCGAAATCGCGGCCAACACCTATCCGAACATCATGGTCAACGGCGTGCGGCTCGCGGCGCCCAAGACCTACGAGCGGCTCAAGCCGATCATCGAGGAGCAGCTCAAGAAAAGTGAGGATCAGGCCAAGTCGATGGGCAAGAAAGGGGTCGAGCTGTATCAGGAGATCGTCAAGAACGGCAAGAACTTTGAGCAGATGGCCGGCCCCAAGCAGACGTTCGACACCGGCGGCAGCCCGATCCTGGGCAAGCCCAACGCCAAAATCCAAATCGCGGTGTTTGAGGACTTCCAGTGCCCGTTCTGCGCCAAAGTCGGGCCCAGCCTCAAGGAATTCCAAAGGAAGTACCCGAACGACGTCGCCATCGTGTTCAAGCACATGCCGCTCGACATCCACGACAAGGCCCAGGCCGCCTCGGAGGCTTCGATGGCGGCGCTGGAGCAGGGCCAGGACAAGTTCTGGGCCTACCACGATGTGCTGTTCAACAACCAGAATGCGCTTGAGCAGGACAACCTGGTCAAGTACGCGGAGCAGGCCGGCCTGGACATGGCGCGCTTCAAGAAGGCTATGGAGAGCGGCGCCGGCAAGAGCGTCATCGGTCGCGACGTCGGAGAGGGCCAGCGCGCGGGCGTGTCGGGCACGCCGTCGGTGTACGTCAACGGCATGAAGTACCAGGGCCCGCGCGGCTATCCGCCCGAGGGCCTCGAAGCCGTCGCGCGGACCTACTTCGGGTTGTAGGCCGAGATCAGGCGGCGCGCTCCAACCGCGCGAGTGCGGCCTCAGCGACCTGACCGGCCCCGACATCCTCCGTCATCCAATCTTGGCTGTCGAAGCGTCGCAGGTCGACCGTGCGGGCCGGCCAGCGCGCCGCCACACCATCGACCGCAAGACTGGCGCCCAAGGCAGCCAACCGGGCTGGCGCAACCCGCCTGAACCGCAAGCGCGGGTCAGGATGCCACGCCACGGTGCCGAGGCGGCCCGGTTCACCAAACAGCGCTGCCAGCCACACTTCGTCGTCGCGTCGCACCGGCAAAAGCCGCGGGCGGTGGCCAAGCCGCCGCAACGCCGCCGCCGCAAAAAGGCCCGCGTCGAACGGATTGCAACGGCGGTCGCGCACCACCGAGAGCGGGCTGCGCAACTGGCTCCAGTCGGCATCGGCGATGCCGTTGAGCCACTCCTGGATCTCGTCGGGGTCGCCAAGGCGGCGCACCACGGCAACCGCAGCATCCGGCCACTGCGCGACCAGCGCGTCAAAGCCGAGGTCCAGGACTTTGCTGCGGTCGGTTTGGGTCGCCATGGTCCCTGCGTTCGAGCGCTTGCCCGCAACCTAGCGTGCCGCGGCCGACCGTGACAAGCAAACCGCGGCCGCGCTAGACTGCCGCCCGTGCCGGCGGGCACCCGGAGGCGACGGTGGCAACCTCAGTGATCCCAGGCAATTCGCCCGACGTGCGGGTGTGGCTGAACGGGCGCATCGTCGACGCCGATGGCGCGCGGCTGCCGCACTTGACGCACTCGTTTCACTATGGCCTTGCCGCGTTCGAGGGCATTCGCGCCTATCAGATCGCGCCGGGTCGCGGAGCGGTATTCCGGTTGCGCGACCACGCCAAACGGTTGGTCGACAGCGCCCACATCGCGACCCTGGACCTGGGCTTGCAGTACGGTGTGGACGACATTGCGGCCGGCTGCATCGAGGCGCTGCAAGCCAACAAGCTGGCGGCCGGCTACCTGCGGCCGGTCATCTACATCGCGGACGGCGCGATGGGCATCGGCGCCGCTGGCAACCCGATCCATGTGCTGATTGCGGCGTGGAAGTGGGGCGCCTACCTGGGCGAAGAGGGCCTGCGCAACGGCATCCGCGCCAAGATCTCGGCCTTTCAACGCCCCGGCCACGCGACCGTGATGTCCAAAGCCAAGATCACCGGCCACTACGTCAACTCGATCCTGGCCAAACGCGAGGCGCTGGCGTGCGGTGCCGACGAGGCGATCCTGCTCAACGAGCAGGGCTACGTTACCGAAGCGTCGGGCGAGAACATCTTCATGGTGCAAAACGGCACGCTGATTACGCCGCCGCTTGGCATGAACATCCTGGGCGGCATCACCCGCGCCACCATCTTGCAGATGGCCCGCGACCTGGGCATCCGCACCGAAGAGCGGATGTTTGCGCGCGACGAACTGTATTGCGGCGACGAGGTGTTCCTGACCGGTACGGCGGCGGAGGTGACGCCGGTGCGCGAAGTGGACGGTCGCAAGATCGGCATCGGCAGCCGCGGCCCGCTGACGACCCAGTTGCAGACGGCCTATTTCGATGTGGTGCAGGGTCGCAATCCCGCGTATGCAAACTGGTTGACCCCGTTCGACATCGGTCGGTAGGTCCGCAACCGCAGGAATCCGCGCCATGGCGCTTTTTGAGCAGTTTGAGGCCTGGACGGCCGACGATTTCGCGGCGTGGGCGCCGGCCAAGCGGGCGTCCAACCGCTTTACGCCCGAGCGCAGCCGCGTGCGCGAGCGGCTGCGGTCGCTGCTGGAGTCCGCGTTGCAGCGGCAGGCCCTCGACCGCGGCGGGCTGGAGCTGTGGTCGAGCAAAGCCGAGCCACACTTCTTCAATGATCACAACGTCGATCATGCGGCCGCCCTGCTGACCCGCCCGGCGCAGGCGCGCGACCGCATCGAAGCCGACCATCCTGCCGTGTCCGCTGCCAATCCAGAGCGGTTCCACGCCCATCTGGCGGTGCGAGTCGACGGCGACGGCGTCGTCGTTGCCGTAGGTGCGCCGGCGCTGGCGCAGTTTGACACGGCTGCGGCGCGCGCTGCCCTGTCTGGCTGGGCCGACTGG
>CAXRHS010000567.1:0-3345 GCA_964230235.1 Myxococcota bacterium | reverse complement strand
GACGGATGAGCTTTACGGCACCTCCGCTGCGGCCGCGCACCTGTCGGGCGCGTTGGCGCTGTGGATGGTGAAAAGCGGACAGCCAGCGCCTGCGGCAGCCAAGCAGCTGCTTTCGTTTGCGATTGCGCGGCCGGGCGGCGGCAAGCCAGACTACCAATCCGGCGCGGGGCGCCTGCGTCTGCCAGCGGACCAGGCGGGCGTGGCATGCGCGCCCGGTTCGGTCGTCGGCTGCACGCTGCCCTGCGGCACCAGCAGCACCACGGTCTGCGCCGATTCGTGCACGCCGGCGGACTGCGCGGTGCCCGACGAGGTGTGCGACGACCTCGACCAGGACTGCGATGGCAAGACCGACGAGGGCTTTGCCTGTCGCCAGGGCCAGGCCGGCTCGTGTACGACGGCGTGCGGCTCCACGGGCACGCGAAAGTGCTCGGACAAGTGCGGTTGGCAAGCCTGCATGCCGCCTGCCGAGGTTTGCAACGGCAAAGACGACAACTGCGACGGCCAGACCGACGACGGCTTCGCGTGCGCGCCAGGGGCCACCAGGGTCTGCACCATCAACGCGTTGGAAGGCAGCCAGGCGTGTCTGGAATCGTGCAGCTGGGCCGCATGCGCCGCCGAGGAAGTCTGCAACGGCAAGGACGACAACGGCGACGGCGCCGTCGATGACGGTCTGCAGTGCACGGCACCGGAAAAGGGCTGTGCCGCCGGCCGACCCAAATTGCACGGTTGGTGGTTGCTGGCGCTCGCGGCGCTCGGCGCGGTGCGGTACAGGCGCGCGCGCCACAGATAGAAAATGCCCTGTGCGATCAAGGATCTGAACAATCCCCCCCACTGTTCCAAACCTGTTCGAACAACAACCGCTGTTTTGGTTCTGGTCAGGTCCGGACCTTGTCCAGGGCGGTCCAGCCTTCATTGCCGATCGCCAGCTCGATTTCGCGGCGAAACACGCGGAAGAATGGCGGCTGACCAGGCAATGGCGGCGCGCGCGGACCGGGCTGCTGGCAATCGGCTCCGTGTGCCCGCGCTGCGCTTTGGCGGTCCCAGCGCAGCGAACCCTCCGACAGCAGAACGGGAAACGTCGCGCAGTCAAAGGGTTTCAACCCGGGCCAGGGCATCTGCAGCGCCTCGCTCGCCACCTGCAACGCGCATTTGTGGTCGGCGCGAACAAACACGCAGCCAGGCCGACCCGGCTGACCGGGGCGGTCGCTGACGCTGGTGGCCGTGCCTACGCCACTTGGAAAGTCGGGATGGGCGACGACTTCATCGCTGAACCAGCCGTCGGGGTTGCGACGATCGGCGTCCAGTTGCGCCGCGACCGCGTCGGCGTGGTCGAGAATACGCTGGACATGGCCGACGTCGAGCCAGATACCCCCCACGCAACAGGCGGCGCCGCACTGGTGCAACTCGCATGGCGTCCCGCGCGCCGGCAGCCACAGGCTTGGGTGCATCCACACGCCGGCAACATAGCGCTTGCGTGCCATCGCTCGCCTCCAGCGCTAGCATCGCCGGTCTGCGGGTCCGCCGGCAAGACCCTGGCCGCTGCCCGTGCGTCCGAGCGAAGCCGCGCCCGCCGCGCCCCCGGAGTTGTCATGTACTGCGCCCGCTTCCTTCTCCTTTTGGCCGTCGCTGGCTTGGGCGGGTGCCAAAAAGCCCCGAGCGCCGAGCAGCCGACCGCCCGTGAGAGCGCGCCCTCCGCACAGCCCAAAGCAACGCCGCCTGCCAGTGTGGCGACGCCGGCGCCAGCCGCCGCTCCGGTCGCCGCCGATCGCGATGAGTCCCAAGTCGCCGATCAGGGTTGGTCGCCGGCCCAAGCGTACAAGGGGCAGGGCCAGCCCGAAGATCAGGCACGCGGCCAGCGCCAGGGGGGGGCGGTCGCGACCGCAGCGCCGCGACGCGATGCGAACGGGCAGGGGCCAGGCCGCGTCGGCGACGGTTCCGGAGCGCTCGACAAGGTCGCAATCCGCCAACCCGCGGAGCCCGTCAAGCAAGCCAAAGCGGAAAGCGCGGCAAAAGACGATACAGCAGGCGAAGATGCGGATGCGGTGCAGCCAACAGCAGAAACACGTCTCCGCAACGCGGACCCTGGCCCGGCGCAGCGCAAGGCGATCATCCGCGCGCTCGAGCGCGGCGAGAACCTGTTCGGCGAGATCGGCGGCGGCAGCGCCGGGTTTGGCGGCCTGGCGCTCCAGCGCCGATCGTCCGACAAGGTCTACCGACCGCTGCCGGCGATGACCCGTTATTTTCCGCGCGACGCCCGCTATCGCTCGACCTACCTGCCCGGGCGCGGCTACCTCGACCACCTGGCGGCGCAGGTGCGCGCTGGGACCGGGCTTGGCGTAGAGGCCGCGCTGGTCGGCCCCAAGCCGACGCGCTCGCTGCCCGCACCCGACGGCGGTCAATCGCTGCGCGTCGCCGTGGACCTAAGCGACAAACAGCTGCCTGAATCCGGCGGCCATACCGTGTTGCGGGTGCGCCTGCGCGCCGCTGAGGCGGGACCGCGCGACCGTGGCCCCTTGCGGTTGCACCTCGTGCTCGACTCGTCGGGCAGCATGAAGGGGCGACCGTGGCAGCAAGTCTGCGTCGCCGTGCGCGATCTGAGCACGCGACTTGGCTCGGCCGATACGCTGAGCGTGGTGCACTTTGGCAGCGTCGCGCAGGTACTGGCGCCGCCGACTCCCGGCGGACCGCAGCTGGCGCGCATTGCCGACCAGGTCTGCGGGCTCAAGGTGCGCGGAGAGACCAATACCTTTGCCGGGTTGCAGCTGGGCTACCTGCAGGCGCGCTCGGTGTACGACCCGCAGGCCAGCAATCGCGTGCTCTTGCTGAGCGATGGCATGCCGACGATTGGTCCCAATGACCCGTACGGACTGACGCTTGAGACCGCTCGGGCGCTGGGCGAGGGTATCGTGACCTCGGCGATCGGTGTCGGCAACGACTTCGACGCGCTGTTGATGGACCGCGTCGCGCTCGAAGGGGGCGGCAACCACCATTTCGTGCGCGATGCCGCGGCCTTGCCCGCGGTGCTGACCGACGAACTGCAGGTGCTGGCGACCCAGGCGGCCGAAGCAGTGGACGTGCGCATTCGCCTCCCCGACGACATTGGCCTGGTCGAGGTGGTGGGAACGGAGCCGCTGTCGAACGCGGAAGCGGTGCGGGCGCGCTCGGTGGAAGTTGCCGCTGACCAGCGGTTGGATGCCGAAAAGGGCATCGCCGCCAACCGGCAGCGCGACCACGACGGCGGAATTCGGTTCCTGATGCCCAGCTTCCGTGCTGGCGACGAGCACAGCTTGCTGGTGGTGCTGCAAGTGCCGCCGGGTCAAGCGCCGCGCCAGGTTGCCCGGGTCG
>CAXRHS010000566.1:0-3797 GCA_964230235.1 Myxococcota bacterium | reverse complement strand
TTTGACGGGGACAAGGACGGTTTTCCAAAGTGCCCGGGCGCCGGCCAGGACTGCGATGACGATGACGCCAGCATCTATCCGGGCGCCAAGTCGGCGTGCGCGCCCGGCAAGGACGGCGACTGCGACGGCGTGCCAGACTTGGAAGTGGACAACGACGGCGACGGCCACCCGATCTGCGGCGACTGCGACGACAACGACCCGGCTGTCCATCCTGGCGCGACACCGGACTGCAGTAGTAAGAAAGACAAGAACTGCGACGGCCTACCGGACAACCAGAGCGACAAGGACAAAGACGGCGACCCGAGCTGCTCGGACTGCAACGACAATGATCCCAAGGTCTTCAAAGCGGCCTTGGAGATCTGCGACAAGGTCGACCAGGACTGCAACGGCCTGGTCGACGACCTGGACTATGACGGCGACGGGTATTCCGCCTGCAAAGACGACTGCAACGACAAGGACATCACCATCAACCCGGGGTCTGGGCGCAACTGCAAGAACAACAAGGACAACGACTGCAACGGCAAGATTGATGCGCAAGAAGACGGCGACAAGGACGGGTTCGTCGGCTGCCAGGACTGCAACGACTACAATCCGCTCATCAACCCGGGGGCCATCGAGATGCCCGGCGACAGCCTGGACAACGACTGCGATGGCGTCACCGATGAACTGGGCGACACCTGCGACAAGGCGGGCTTGAATGCCGCCAACGCGACCGATTTCGCCAGCGCCATCGACCTGTGCATTGGCATGCAGCAGAGCACGTTCGTGACCGTCGCCAGCCCCAACGCCAAGGCCATCAAGCAGTCCTACGGCGCGCCCAAGCCGCTGAAGGGACCAAACATGGTAGCGATGTCGTCTGGCGTCGCGGCGGCCAAAGGCCAGCCCGGGTTCGCGGGCGTCAGCACACCGTTCAGCAACAGCGCGCCCTACCCGCCAGTATCCTGCAAGAATTCAGGCGCGGTGTACGACTACACCGAATGGAAGCTGACCATCAAGGTTCCGCAAAATGCGCAGGCATTTGCGTTTGACTTCAATTTCATGTCCCACGAGTACCCGGTGTACGTCGGCACCCAGTTCAACGACAAGTTCCTGGCCATCGTTGACTCGGTGGGCTTCAAGGGCAACGCCAGTTTTGACAGCAAGGGCAACTGCATCTCGATCAACAACGCGCTTTTCCAAGAGTGCGACCCCAACGCGCCCAACAAGAAGAGCACATGTACGCTCGGCATGGCCGGCCTTGTCGGCACCGGCTACGACGACGTCAAGGGCGGCGGGACCGGCTGGCTGACGACGACAGTGCCGGTCAAACCGGGTGAGACCGTCACCTTGCGGTTTGTCATCTTCGACGAGGGCGACCACATCTTGGACTCGGCCGTGCTCATCGACAACTTCCGCTGGCTCGCCAATTCCGCCGGCAACACGCCGAGCACCGTGCGGCCAGGATCGGGCTAGCAACGGCCAAGATTGGGCTTGCTCTGCCGCAGTTCCTGGCAAGAAGGGTAGCTCGCGGTCACAAGGGACAAATCAAGCCATTGGTCGCTCGGCGCTTGGCGGCAACCTGAGCATGGCGCGCGCCTGGGCCACCGTTGCGAGCGGTCGCCCGGCTTCGCGGGCCAGCTGGGCAACAGCGGCAACGAGTTCGTACGAGCCCTTGGCCAGCACGCCTTTGCTCAAGTACAGGTTGTCTTCCAACCCGACGCGAACGTGGCCGCCAACCGCGATCGCGTGGCGGGCCAGCGGCAGTTCGAAGCGCCCGATGCCGGCGACCGACCAGGTACAGTCCGGCGGCAAGAGCGAGCGCATGAAGTCGAGATGGCGCTCGCTGCCGCCCATGCCGCCTGCCCTCCCCAGGACGAAGTCAAAGTGCGCCGGCAGGTCGATTTCGCCGTCGCGCGCCAGCCGCAGCGCCGTGTCGACCATGCCGGTGTCGAAGCACTCGATCTCGGGCGTCACGCCAAACTGCCGCATGCGCCGGGCAATCTGACGGACAAGCGGCGTGGGGTTGCTGAACACGTCGTCGCCGAAATTGACGCTGCCGGTCGAAAGCGTGGCCATGTCGGGCCGCAGCTTGACCGCATCCGCGCGCTCGTCGACGCCCATGCCGACTGCACCGCCGGTCGAGAACTGCACCAACATCGGGCAGCGCGCGCGAATCGCAGTCATCGTTTCAGCAAACAGGTCGGCGCGTTGGCTTGGCGTGCCGTCGGGCTCGCGCACATGCAGATGCACCATGGCCGCGCCGGCCTCAAAGCACCGCACGGCCTCTTCGGCCAGTTCGCCGGGCGTGTATGGGATGTGCGGCGACTGGTCGCGAAACACCTCCGCGCCACAGATGGCGGCCGTTATCATCAGCGGTTGCATCGACTACCCCTTGCTGGCGCGCTGCTTTGCCACCGGAACGACGCATGTCCCGGTCGCCCGGCACACTGTGACCGGCTCGGTCAACACGTCTGCCGCCGAGTCGTTGAGGTCGGGTCGCGGCGCGATGACCTGGCGGGCCTCAAAGCGCATCTGCCGGCTGGTGCGTCCGGCGGCGGTGATGTCGCCTTCCGCCTCGATGTAGTCGCCGGCATACACCGGCGCCAGGAACTCGACCTCCGAATACGCGCGAAACAAGCCCTCGTCGCCGTCGTGGCGAATTAACAGCTCGGTGGCGACGTCGCCGAACAAGCCCAGCATCCGCGCGCCGTCGACCAGGCCACCGCCATAGTGCGCATCGTGGCTCGACATGCGCAGCCGCAAGGTCACTTTGGGAAATTGCGCCATGTGCACCCCAGCCGCACCCGTTGTAGCATCTGCGGCATGCGGCGCATCGTCGCAGGGTGCGACCGTGGACGGCAAGGTGCTCAGCGATTTTGTGTTTGCCGGCGCGACCAGCGATGCCCCGGTTGTTGCGAACGGCGACGACGACCTGGATTTTCTGGCGAACGATTCGGCGGCGACCAACCCAGTTTGGGACCGTGCGGCACCCGGACAGCCGCGCCGCGCGGAGGCGGACCGTTTGGCTCGCGTCCTTGGCGGAGATCTGAAAGGCTCCGTTGACCTGTGGCGTGCGGCAGCGGCTGACTCGCGGCTGAGCCGCGTTGATGGCGACGGGCTTTGGGTACTCTGTGCGGCGGCCCTTGGCGCTGCGGATTCGGCCTCGGCCGGCGCCGACCTTGCGGCGGGTGGGCTTGCGACGCTAGCTGCTCGAGCGTTGGCGGCGGGTGACCCGGACCTTGCCTGGGCCGGCGTGCGCCTGACCCTGCACGGTGCGGTCGTCGCGCTGCAGAGCCCGCTGGCAGAAGCACTCGACAGGCACCTACTAGCCTGGAATCGCGACCAACGGGCGGCTGTGCTCGACTTCTTGGATGCCCACGGCGATGGCCGCTGCGTCCGGCCGCTGGAGGCGTTGCTGGTGCGCCACGGTGCGGCGCTCGACGACGCCCAGGCCTACAAGGCCCGCCACATCGTCCAGGCGATCCGCCGCGCCCGGCGAAAGTAGCGCCCTGAACGGAAGGGGGGACCGTTCAGACCGTTGAAGTTGTTATCGTTTTCGGAGTCATCTCGATCACACCGCCACTGGAGGCTGGACGAAGGCGAAACCGACAGCACCGCGCACCTGAAAACGACCTCCGCACGCAAGGGGGGTACGTTCAGATGGGCGAAGTTGTTGCGGGTTTTCGACGGGAGGCGTGTCGGCGGTGGGCGGGCGCGCGCTGTTTGCAGCCGGCCCGAACGCAAGGGGGGATCGTTCAGACTTCGGAAATTGCTGAAGATTACCGGAAGCCCTGCTGCAGTGGAGGGGCAGCGGACTA
>CAXRHS010000565.1:0-2617 GCA_964230235.1 Myxococcota bacterium | reverse complement strand
GGCGCCGCAGCATGTACCACGCCGCGCGCGTCGCCGGCTGGCCGATCTCGCCCATCAGCAAGACTTCGGGTCCCGAACTGCCGATCGCCGGCAGCGCGGCCAGGTCACCGATCGGCTGCGGCGGTCCGAACTGCAGGTCGGCATCGCTGCGCCAGCGGCCGTCCGCCACGATCGCGTCGTAGGCGCGGCCCGGCGACCGTTGTGCAGCCGGGTGGTCGCGCGCTTCGGCTACCGCGGCCAACGCCGCTTCGCGCAGCCCGGCAGCGGTTGCCGTGCCAAGCCAGCGCCGGCCATTGACAAAGACCGCACCGGCACCTGCGTCGACGCGCCGCGCCTGATCCAAGTGCGCGCTCAGTCGGGCCGCTGTCTCGCCGCTCGCCGCCGTGCTCTGCAGCACGCTGGCCAGCTGCGGAGGCTCACTCGCCAGCAGGTTGGCGACGGCTTGCGCGGTCGGCAGTTGCGGGGCGCGCCAGAGGGCCAACAGCCGGGGCAAGCGATCTGGGGCGTGGGCGGCCACGGCCAGCAGTGCCCCCGCCATCGCCGCGCCCGCTTGCCCGCCGGCCGGCTCAGCCAGCCAATGCACCGCCACCCGCAGGTCTGGACCAGCAAGCGCTAGCAATTCCGGCAACTGCGCCACCGTCCATGCGACCGTCGGGTTGGCGAAGGCCACGATGGTCGCTTGTGCGGTCGGCGTGCCGGCCACGACATCGGCCGCCCTGACCGCGACGCGCCAGCGCGTCCCGAGCGTTCCCGCCGCGCTGGGCGCGACACCGCGACCATGGGCCCGGCGCATGGCGTCATAGGCGGGCACGAACTCGGGGGCCTCGATGATCAGGCGTGCGCGTTCGACATCGACATCCGCGCCAAACTCGGCTGCCAGGGCCGCCGTTTGGTGCGCAGCAACAGCCAGAGCGTCGCGCAAGGTCGCATAGGCGAGCGCTCCGGCAATCCCTTTGCCGTTGATCAGCACCGACGGCGTCGCCCGCACGCCAAACGCCAGGGCGCTCTGCTTCTCTGCCGCGACCGCTCCGGCCAGGCCCGCGGCTTGCGCCAGCGTCTTGGCGGCGTCTAGGCCGGCGGCGGCAAGCGCTTGTTCGACCGTTGGGCGATCCGTGCCGCCAGCCGCATAAACCGCATCCACAAGCGCAATTTCGCGACCCTGATCGCGCGCGGCAAGCGCAACCTGCGCCGCCCACATCGCTTGGGGATGGGCGCTGTTTGGCAGCTGCTGCAAGACCAGGCGAACGCACGGGGCTTCGCTGGCGGCCCGGACGGTGTCCGGCCAGGCCCGGCGGCAGTGCGGGCACTGCAGGTCGACGAAAAGCCGCATCACCGTGGTGCCGGCGGGGCAATTGGCCGATGCAGACGCGGGCGCGGCGCCAATCGCGGCGGACAACACCGCGCACAGCGCGGCAACCAATCGGGTCACCTTCGGGTTGGCCATTGGTCCGCTCCGCGCGCGGCTGACCAGGCTGTTCGACGTCGCCATGCCAAGGGCCAAGGACCCGCGCAAGAACAGATCGATCGACACGAGTGCGGAGCGGAGCGGCGAGTCGACTTGCAAAGTCGCGAGCTTGCGACCCACTTGGCCAGCAACGGGCCACCGTGAAAAATCGAATCGATTTTTCACGGGCCCTACGGCGACGGCAGCAGTCGCCGCACTGCAGTCCGAAAGGTATCGGCTGAGAAGCTCTGCGGCTTGAACAGGTGACCGTTGACGAACACGGTCGGCGTGCCCTGTACGCCGAGCTTGTCGCCGATCGCCTTGGTCGCTTCAACGTCGGCGGTATGGCTGTGATCGACCAGCGCCTTGTCGAGCTTCCTGAGGTCGACGCTGGCCGCCTTGGCGCGCTCGCGCAAGATGGCGTCATCCAACCGGTCGTGGTTGGCCCTCACGGCCTTGTGGAATTCCCAGAACATGCCTTGGGCTGCGGCCTCGCGGCCCGCCTCTGCGAAGCGCTGCGCCAGCGGATGGATCTTGCCGTTGGGCCAGTCGAGCCAGGTCACCTTGATGCGACCCGGAAATTCCTCTTCGATCGCGCGAATGTGTGGATCGAGGCGGGCCGAGAACGGGCATTGGAAATCTTGGAACGTGACGATGTGGATGGCCGCGCCAACTGGACCGCGCGTCGGCGCCTTGTCTGGTACCGCGATGGTCTTGGCTTCCGGATCGAGCGAGTCGAGCAGCTTGCCCTTGGCCGTGGCCGCCTCGTAGACCTTATCCGGTGCCGTGCCGGCCTTGACCAGGTCCTGGGCGGCGGAGATGGCAGCGTCGATGATCGGCTTGAGGTACGCCTCATCTTTGGCGCCAACAATCTTCTTGCCGTTGATGTACAGGTTCGGGGTTCCGCGGGCGCCCAGTGCAGCGGCCTGGTCGATGTCGGCCTCAATGCGCTCTTTGGCACCGTGCGCGGCGATGGCGGTCGCAAACTGTGCACGGTCCAAGCCGACGGTGGTGGCTGCGTCGGCCAGCCCAGCGGCGTTCAAGTTGCCCTGGTGTTGCAGCAAATAATCGTGCATTTCCCAGAACTTGCCTTGGGTGCGCGCCGCCTCCAGCGCTTCTGCGGCCGCCATCGCGTGCTCGTGAGTCGGCAGTGGGTTGTGCTTGAACACCACC
>CAXRHS010000564.1:0-5006 GCA_964230235.1 Myxococcota bacterium | reverse complement strand
CGGCACGCTCGGCTATCAAGCGCGTGGCGCGTCAATGTGGCAGGCGGCCCACAATTCGAAAACGATCGTTCGCGCCAGCCACCGCGGCAGCGGCCCGCCTGCCAACATGTGGTCGACCGCCTGCAGCACCACCCGGTCGCGGTAGATGCCGCGCTCCGCAAGTCGCTGGCTGATCATCGCTTCGCGCACCAGTGGCGCCAGCGGCCCGCGCAGCCAGCGCGCCGATGGAACCGGAAACCCCATCTTGTCTGCGCGCCCGCGGACGATGTCCGGAACGATGCCGCGCACGGCTTCGCGCAGCAGAAACTTGTTGCGACCGTCTCGCCGCAGCAGCGTTGGCGGCGCATTGCGCGCCAGTGCGATCACACTCGGATCCAGAAACGGCAGCCGCGACTCCAGTGAAAACGCCGAAGAGTTCACGTCCTCGATGCGAAGGTACAGTGGCAGCGGCGACCTGTCCTGCTGGTCGCGGAGGTTTCCATGCAGGTCGGCTATCGACCGGCCGCTGGATCCCAACGACAAATCGGGGCCTCTGAGCAGCGCGCCTCTCCCGTCGCCTTCCGAAAAACGATTGTATAATCGTTTGCTTGTGCTCAGAGGAAGTTTGGCGAGGGCAAGGCCGCCATAGGCGCGAGCGACCGCGGCGAAGGCGCTGGTGGGCCTGGTGTACTCTGAACGGCTTGCGTTGAGCGCAGCGACTGGACCGGCGCCCCTGGCGATTGAACGCAGAAACGGGCTGACTGTGGACGGGTAGCCCGCAAGCAGCTCATCCGCACCTTGGCCATTGAGCAGAACCTTGACACCCGCTTGGGCGGCCAATGCCATGACCATGTAGCCGGCAAATGCGGACAGCGAATGGATGGGCTCACCTTGCGCAGTCAGGAATGCGGAAATCGAGGCTTGCAACTGGTCGTCGGCGCACGTAGTCACGTGCCAGGTGGCGCCTGTCCGTTCCAGCACCGGACCGATGTACTCGCGTTCGTCAAACTCTGCGAGCTGCGCGGTGAACGCGTGCCGACAAGGCGCGGTACGCTCAAGCCGGAGCCGCTCTGCGGCAAGGCAAGCGATACTGGTCGAGTCCAGGCCCCCCGACATGCAGGTGCCTACCGGAACATCGGCGCGCAACCGCATGTGCACGGCTTCGGTCAGCTTGGCAGCAAATGCTTCCACATAGCGTTCATCGGAGCGCGCCGTGCCGTCCGTTGGTGGCAGTTCGGTTCGGTCGGTGCCATCGTCATAGGCCCAATTGCAGTAGTCGCGGGCCGCGCGAAAGGCGAAAACCCGCCCGGGTGCGATACGTTGGATGCGCGACCAGTGCGTGCGCGTTGAACAGTCCAGTTCGCCAGTGGCAATGAAGTGGCAGAGCAGATCTCTATCCAGTTCGCCGCGGTCGCAGCCAAAGGCCAGCAAGGCCCCGATTTCGCTGGCGAACGCAAGACCTGCGGAACTCCTGTGCATGTACAGCGGCTTGATGCTCCACGGATCCCGCACCGCGTACAACGTGCGACTGGGCCGATGCCAGGCAAGTATCGCCCACATGCCGTTGCAGCGATCCAGGATCGACCATCCCCAATGCGCCAGTCCCTCGACCAGTACCTCGGTATCGCCCGAGCTATGGAACTTTACGCCTTCTCTTTCGAGGTCCTGTTTCAGTTCCAAGAAGTTGTAGATTTCTCCGTTGAAGCAAACGGCCCACTCGCCATTGGCAGAGTTCATCGGTTGGTGTCCCGCGGCCGTCAGGTCGAGGATGCTCAACCGCCGGAACCCCAATGCGATGTCGCGATCGAACAGCGTGCCTTCGTCGTCTGGACCGCGGTGAACCAAGGCCGCGACCGCTTTGGACAATTCGGCCGACCTGCGTTGCGCATTGCCGTCCGCAGCCATCCATCCGACCAGTCCACACATGCACAAGACCTTATCCCGCGGCCGGGTCGCCGACGAGGCGGGTAGCGTAGATTCGGGCCGCGGCAAGCGCAACTTGATCAGCCGACTGGCGCGCAGCCGGACCGGTCCGGCCCATGCCGCCAAATCCGACCACACCCCGCGCCCCCAAATCGGTTGACAACGCCGGTCTGGCCGATAGAAAATTCCTGTCCACGCCACGGTTGGGCCATCGCCAAAATGGCGCGCGCTCCTACCGCGACACCTTGAGGGCACCCATCGAAGACGGCACCACAGCTTCAGGCGCGCAGCGACTATTTTCCATGGTGTTGTGCAGCCACAACGAGTCTGCCTACATCGCAGACGCGGTGTGGAGCCTGCTGGCGTGCGACGATCCGAACTTGGAAATCGTGGTCGTCGACGACGGATCCATCGACGACACGCCCGCCGTGATGGCGCGCTTTGCATCCTACCCGAACGTGCGGTACCTGCGCCAAGAGAATCGCGGCCAGGCGGCGGCGTTCAACACCGGCGTCGCGGCGGCGCAGGGCGACCTGATTGGGCTGGCGGACGGCGACGATTTCAGCTTTCCGCACCGCGCTCGGACGATTCGCTGGCTTTTCGACACCCATGGGCTGTGGAATCAACCGGTGCTGCTGCGGCATCCGCTGATGCGATTCCCACATGTCCCTAACATTACGCCGGATTACCGTCCGCCTGACTATGCAACGCTCACCGGGCGGGCAGAGTTTGCGGGCAGCGAGTTGAAGTGCTTGAGCACCGCCGTCGAGACGCGCGCTCACATCGCGCGCTACGGTTTCTGGCCGTTCCCAGGTGGCGTCTCTTCGGGGTCGATACTCACCCGGTGCCTGGCCGAGCGCGTCTTTCCGTTGCCGGAGCACCTTTTGCGGCATTGCGGCGACCTTTTTCCGGTGCTGAGCGCATGTGTTTTTGGCGACGTCTATGCGACGCCTCTGCCGCTTGGCGGCTATCGAATCCACGGCGGCAACCACTCGCTGACGGCCGGTCGGCAGTCCGTCGCGGTCTGGCACGGCATTGAGGCGTGGCTGAACGCCCAACTGGAACGCGAGGGACTGCCTGAGCGGGTTGACTTCCTCCACTCCCCGCAGGGTGTGAGCTACCTGATTGAACAAGGGCGTGCCCCGGAAGCATTGCGCCACGCGACGCGACGTGCGCTGCAGTTCGGGGACCAGAAGTCCGCCAAAGCCCTGGCGCGCGCTGCCCTTTTGGCTGGCATCCACCGCGTGGGCTTGTTTGACTGGCTCGCACGCACTGGCCGCCTTTGGTAGTCGGCAGAGCGCCCAGCCGATGGCCGTCGCGCCGAGGCCCGCTCCTGTGGGCGGCCAGAGGGCGCAGCGGAAGCGGCGAATGCCAAAACCGGTGCTCAGTGCGCGAAACCCAGCCAGGCGGCCGCGCCCTGGCAACCGTCTGACTGCCGTGTAGCAGTGAGCTTGTGGACCCAGGCCAGGTCCCGTCGTGACAAGCGTTCCGCGCCGCACAAGGGTGCAGAACGCACGGAGTTGGAGATGAATGGTCCGTCCGCGCCCCAATCACCGCAGCCGCTGGTAACCGTTGCGGTGGTGACGTTCAATCGCCGCGACCGCCTCATTGCCTCCATGCAGCGTCTGCGCGAGCAGACCTATGCCAACATCGAGTGGATTGTCGTAGACGGCGGTTCGACGGATGGCACGGCGCAGTGGCTCGTGGAACACGCCGAGGCCTGGGGCTTTCGCTTTTGTTCTGAGTCCGACCGGGGCGAATACGACGCTCTGAACAAGGCCACCCGCATGGCGACTGGCAAGTACATCAAGTACTTCTCAGACGACGACCTGTTGCACACCGACGCCATCGCGCGCTACGTCGAATTCTGCGAAGCGCACCCCGAATTCGGCTTGGTCTTTGCGCGGGCGCGGCTGTGGCAATTGTTGCCGGGAGATACGCGCGCTGACCTGGGTGTGTCGCCGCTGTTTGAGCAGGCCGACTTCACGGCGCGGCGCATTCTGCGGCATGATACGCCTGTCAACAGCATGACTGCGTTCATGCACCTGGACCTGATGAAGCGGGTTGGCCCGTTTCGCATCGACTGGGTGGGCGGCGACTACGAATACTGGGTGCGCGCCTGCCTCGCCGGCGAACGGGTCGGTCAGTTGGACCACGTGACCGTGGAATACCAGTTCACCAATGAAAACAACGTCACCCGACGCGCGTTTCGGATTGGCGTCGAGGCAGTCAAGCTGGCCCAGCTGTACGGCACTGCCCAAGATGTTGCGCACTGCGCCTGGCAACAGCGGCGGGCGCTTCTGGGGCTGACGCAAGCGCGAACCGAACTCGCCCGACAACTGCACAAAAGGGGCTTGCGACCCGGCAAATGGCTGCGCGAGCGGGCGGACAGAATCAGCCAGTTCATCGGCCGCTAGTGCCAGCGCCACGGCGTCGATCCAAGGGTCCGATTTGGTCGCGGTGGGTGCCGGGCTGGCTTCGCCCGCCGGGTGCATTGAGCACTGGCACCCTGTGGGCGACTCACCGAACGGCGGTCGTGACTGGCGTTGCGGTCGAATTGTTGGCGCGCCACGGTCATCCGCACCACAGCACCACTGCCGCTATCGCGCGCACCCGCACGGCAACGCCGCCCGGCGTCGGCACGATGTGGGCTTCGTCCGCGCCGTACAGCAGCCACCAAGGTCCGCCGGGCAGCTCGAACCACGCATCGGCATGCTGGTCGCCGTTGAGCAGCGCGGCAACCGGACCGCGGCGGGTCGCCCCGGTGTAGCCAAAGGCCCACAGACGGTCGGCGGCCAGCAACATCGGCGGCGCGCTCTGGTGCAACAATTCCGGCACCCAGTCGCGGCGCAGGGCCAGCAAGCGGCGGTAGGTTTCGACCAGTTCGGGGTTGCGGTCGCGGTCCAGCCAGTTGAGTTGGTTGCTGCTGTCGTTGCGGTTGTAGGTGTTGCCGTGGAGCGGTCCGCGGCCACTGCCATCCAAGGCGATCTTGGCGCGCGCCCACTCTTGACCTTGCGCGAGCATGACGGGACCCCGCGACAGCAGCAGCACCGCCGCCGCAAGCCGCGCGCGCCGCAGGTTGGCCGCCGACAAGGTCTGCACCC
>CAXRHS010000563.1:0-5846 GCA_964230235.1 Myxococcota bacterium | reverse complement strand
GACTTTCGCAACACCCAGATCCTTTTGCTCAGTGTCGACGTGCGGTTGCGCTTCGCGCTCAAGTCGAGCACCTGGGAGTTCAGCAAGTGGACCGGCGACAAAGCGACCCTGGTGCGCCGGCTGCAGGCGAGCGAAGGCGTCATCGTTTCCGAGACGTTGGCGCACCGGTTTGGCATCGTGCCGGGCGGAACCGTGCCGCTGCAAACGCCGGCCGGCCGGGTCGAATTTCCCGTGCTTGCCGCGATCGTGGACTACAGCAGCGACCAGGGCGCGGTGTTTATCGACCGCCACCTGTACCTGCGCCACTGGCAGGACGACCTGGTCGACACCTTTGAACCGTACCTGCACCCGAACGTGGCGCCAGACACGGTGCGCGCCGAAATCCTGCGTCGCTTTGGCCGAACCTACCGGCTTTTCGTGCTGACCAACGCCGAATTCCGCTTGGAGATCAAGCGCATGATCGACCAGCTGTTTTCGGTGATGCGCGCGCTTGAACTGGTGACCATCTTGATTTCGCTGCTGTCGGTGGTCAACACCTTGCTGACCTCGATTCTGGACCGCACCCGCGAGATCGGCGTGCTGCGCGCCATCGGTCTGATGCGCGGCCAGCTGGCGCGCATGATCCTGGTCGAGTCCCTGCTTTTGGGCGTGGTGGGCGCCGCAATTGGCACCCTGGTGGGCGCGGCCAATGGCTACCTGATGCTTGAGGTCATCAGCAAACAAGACAACGGCTGGCAGTTGCCGATGCAGGTCGATTTGCCGGTCGCGGCGGTCTACTGTTGCGCGCTGGTGGCGGTGGCGGTGCTGGCGGCCGTCTACCCCGCGCGGGTGGCCGGGCGACTGCGGGTGGTCGAGGCCTTGGGCTACGAGTAGGCGGCACTGGTCAGCGCTGCCCGAGCAACGGCCGGTCGTCGGCTGCGCCGGACTGACGAAAAACGGCGGAACTGACAAAAAACGGCAGCCAGAACTGACGTTTTTTGTCACACTGGCCGCGACGCCGATCGCCGCCATGCTCATAAACACCCTTGATGGCTAGCATTTTTTCAGTGGGCTGTGGATGACCACGGTTGGCACGGTTTTCGCATGGTGTGCTAGTGGGGGATCACTTCGAACCCTCCGCCGAAAATGGTTCCAGCAACGGTGCTGGGGTCGGTCGGCGGAGGGTTCGGAGTTTTTGGGCCAGTTTTTTCTCCGCCCGCGCATCCCCTTTGCCAATCGCCGCTTCGCCGTTGCGGTAGCGGTGCCGGCGCGGTCATAGGCGACTGCGCGCCAGCGCCCGATTGCAAATCTGCGTATGCACAGGCAACATGGTGGTTCCGTCCGTGCGCCATGGGTAACGGTTGGCGCGCTGCGGGCCACCTCGCGCAGGGAATCGCTATGCCTTTGACCACAATTAACGATCCTTGCGGCGCGCTTGCGGCGCTGGCACTGACCGCGTGGTGCTGCGCGTGCCAGCCAACGCGGCTCGACAAGACCCAGGTCACTGGCACGGTCGCCGGGGCGGATGTGGTGACCGGCGAAACCGCGGTCGGCGGCGGCGAAGTCGCTACCCAAGCGGAGACCACCGTATCCGACGTAGACGCCGCCGCAGCAGTGGATACTGGCGAGGTGGCCCAGGATGCCGGCCCGACTTGCCAGGGCGACGGCGACTGCGCCGCCAAAGCCGCCGCGTGCGACTTGTTTTCGTGCGTCAACGGCAAGTGCGTGTTCGAGCCCAAGCCGAACACGGCGGCGTGCACGGACGGCAATCCGTGCACAAGCGGCGAGAGTTGCACGGCAGGCAAATGCGGCGGCGGCACCGCGACCAATTGTGATGACAAAAACCCATGCACAATCGACAGCTGCGACACGACCAAGGGTTGCAGCAACCTCGCCAAGACCACCGGACCGTGCGACGACGGCAGTGCGTGCACGGTGAGCGATACCTGCCAGGCGGGCCTGTGCGTCGGCGTCGACGTATGCCCGTGCAAGTCCGACGTCGACTGCCCGACCGTCAACGCCTGCGAAGGTCCGCGCACCTGTGACACCAGCAAGGTGCCGTACAAGTGCGTGTCCAAAGGTCAACCCAAGAACTGCTTTGACGACAAGCCCAACGACTGCACGTTGGCGTTCTGCGACCCCAAGACGGGCGAGTGTGCGACCAAGCTGGCGGGCGACAACACCGTTTGCCAGGATGAGTTCGGGCCGTGCACCGTCAACGACTTTTGCAAGGCGGGCAAGTGCACGTCCGGCACGTTGGTGTGCGAATGTGCAACCGACGACCACTGCGCGAAATTCAACAAGCCGGCGGACTTGTGCGCGCCAAAGTTCTACTGCGACAAGTTCAGCAAGGCGAGCGACTGGACCTGCAAGGAGATTACGTCCACCGTCATCAAGTGCGACAAAGGCAACGACAACCCGTGCACCAAAAACGTGTGCAACAGCAAGACGGGCAAGTGCGAGCTCACCAACCTCAATCCGCCCGGCAGCTTCAAGGAATGCGACGACGGTCTAACAAGCACGAGCGGCGACTACTGCGACGACGACGGCGTCTGCAAGCCGAGTGCGGTGACCGCCCTGTGCAAAACTACCGCCGATTGTGCCAAGTGGGAGGACGGCGACGTGTGCAATGGCACCCTGTACTGCAACAAGGCCAAAGGCGAGTGCCTGCTCAACCCCGCGACCGTGGTCAAGTGCGCGACGGCGCTCGATTCGGTGTGCTCAAAGACCCTGTGCAACAAAAAGACCGGCAAGTGCGAGGTCACGCCGACCGAGCGACTCGGCAAGGCGTGCCCGGTGGACGACCCCAATTGCGGCATCTATGTGTTTCTGCCAGAGGATGCCAGCCCAATCGTGGTGGTGTGCGACGACGGCGATGTCTGTACGGCAAGCAGTTCGTGCAAGTCCGGTAGCTGCGTGGCCGAGGCGACCTCGAACATCTGCAGCTGCAACACCGACGCCGACTGCGCCAAACAAGACGACGGCAACAAGTGTAACGGCACGATGTTTTGCGACAAGACCATCAAGACCTGCAAGCCGGACAATCCCAAATGCACGACCAGCGCCGGAACCTGCAAGGTCAACCCTGCGACAATCGTCACCTGCCCGACCGCAAGCGACACCCAATGTGCCAAAAACGTCTGTGTGCCTGCGACCGGCCAGTGCAAACTCACTGAAGTCGGCAACCCCGGCAACTACGTGCCGTGCGAAGACGGCAACCTGTGCACGCAGTTCGACGATTGCGAAGGCGGCGCGTGCGTCAGCGGCACCAACACCTGCAAGTGCACCAAGGACGAAGACTGCGTCGACGACGGCGACCTGTGCAATGGCACGCTCTTTTGCAACAAAGTTGGCGGGACTTGCGAAACCAACCCGTTGACCGTGGTCAAGTGCACGACCTCGTTTGACACCGCCTGCCTCAAGAACACCTGCAGCAAAGCGACCGGCAAGTGCGGGTATGTGGCGGTCAGCGACCTGCTCAAATGTGAGGACGGCAACCCATGCACGAGCGGCGACGTCTGCGTCAAGGGCGACTGCGCGCCGGGCCTGAACTTGTGTGCGTGCACCAACGACGGCGAATGCATCGATGACGGCAACCTGTGCAACGGCACGCTGTACTGCGACAAGTCCAAGCAGCCGTTTTCCTGCAAGGTCAACCCGACGACGGTGGTGGCCTGCCCGATCGGCCTGGACACCGACTGCATCAAGAACACCTGCGACCCACTGACTGCCCAGGGCGACATGAAGCCGGTGCCGCAGGTGTTCGCACCGTGCACCGACAACAACCCGTGCACGGTCAACGACGAGTGCATCAGCGGCACCTGCAAGTCGGGCACCAACTTTTGCAACTGTGCCCAGGACAGCGATTGCGCAGCCAAGGAGCAGGCCAACAACAAGTGCATCGGCAAGCTCGGCTGTCTGACGGTGGATGGCAAGAAAGTCTGCACGACGATTCCCAATTCAGCCGTTACCTGCGCCAAGGACAGCGAGTGCACCAAGAACCTGTGCGACGCGGGCGATGGCAACTGCAAGGCGGTCAGCGACGAGAGCTTCTGCGACGACGGCAACCCGTGCACGGCCGAGTCGTGCACCCTTGGCAAGTGCATCCACACCAAGCTGACCGACGGCGCCGTTTGCGGCAACAACAAGCTTTGTTCCAACGGCGTGTGTCTGTCAAAGTAGGCTTTTTGGTCCTTCAGTCAGCGACCAATCGCCTCAGCATCCGATCTTGCACGCCGCGGTAGGGCCCGGCACCGGCGATGTCATTGAAAAAGAACGCGAACGCATAGTGCTTGCCGGCGGGGCTTTCAACGTACCCGGCGAGCCCTGATACGTCGTCGAGGGTGCCGGTCTTGGCCTGGACCTTTCCTTTGGTTTCTGGGGCCTTGAGCCGGCCGCGCAGGGTGCCGTCCACGCCGCCGATCGCAAGCGACGCCCGCCACGCCGCCCCCGCGGGGTCCTTGTGCATGGCGCGCAGCAAGCTGACAGCCGCCCGGCAGGTGAGCGTATCTGCCTTGTAGAGCCCGGAACCATTGGCAATCTTGGTGCCGTCCCAGTGCAGGCCAAGCGGCTCCAGGGCCTTGCGCACGCCGTCTTGCGCTTTTTGCGCGGTGGCCGGCGCACCGCCGTGGTGGGCGCCGACCAGTTTGAACAGCGTCTCGGCATACTGGTTGTGTGACTGCTTGTTGGTCACGTGCAGCACCGCCCGCCAGTCGTGGTGCACGTGGCTGGCGATGCTGCGCAGGGGCTGGCCTTTGGGCTCGGCGGCAAAGACCGGGCCCTCTTCGACCGCGACCCCGTTGGCGACCAGCAGTTGCGTGAACACGTGCGCCGCGTAGTAGCTGGCATCCGCCACCCGTCGCCGCCCGCTGCCGACGACCTTGTGAGTCGCGGATAGCGTGCCCGACACCACGACTTCGGTCTTGCGACCCGCGGGCCGCGTGACCACAACCAGCGCGTCTTTCTTGTCTTTGACCGTCCGCGCCTGATTGACCACCACCACCGCTGGGCCGGCGTCGGGGGTGACCTCGACCACCGGCGCGGCCCCGACCGCACCTGGCCGAACCGTGACCTGCAAAGTCGAGGCGTCCAACTGGAGCGCTCCAACCGGCGCACGATAGGCCGCGTCGGTGGCTTTCTGGTCAAAACCCGTAGGCAGGGCGTCGTCAAACAAGGTGGCGTCCACAACGAGCTTCTTGACTCGCTGGATGCCCGCCGAGCCGACGGCTTGCGCCAGCTTCCTGTAGTCCGACAGCGTCATGGTCGGGTCGGCGGCGCCCACCAACACCAAGGTGGGCACGACCGGGCCGTGGGTGGCCGCTTTGACTTCCGTCACCGGCTTCTTGTCCAGGTCGATGGTGCGCACGGCCGCGGCGGTCGCATACAGCTTCGCTACCGAGGCGGGCGTCAGGACCTTGTCGGCGTTCTCTTCAAAAACGGGGGCACCGGTCGCCAGGTCGACGATGAGCGCACCGCCGCGCACCTTGCCGGGAGCCGAACGAAAAATGGCGCGCAAGTCCGCGGCCTTGTCCGCGGTGCGTGGGCCGCCTACTGCCGGCGCGCTGGCGTCCTCGTCGGCTTCTTCGCTGGCTGGCGCAACCGGCTTGGGCGCCGCGGCTTTGGCGGTCGGCCGTGCGGGCGCCTTGGCGGGCTTGGCCCACGCCGCAACCGACGTGGACAACAAGGCGCCCAACAATGCAAGACGAAGCAAAAGCATGGCAAATTCGGGCCGCGTCGCGGCGATCGGACGGTACCACGCACACGCGCGGCGGCAAGAAACGCCGCCGTGCTGGGCCCGATTCGCTACTTGACCTGGTGCAGCGGATGGCCGGTCGCGGCGTGCGCCGCTTCAAGCAGCGCTTCGGCCA
>CAXRHS010000562.1:0-5059 GCA_964230235.1 Myxococcota bacterium | reverse complement strand
GTCACAGCGCGCTTCGGCCTGGGCGTCGGCGGCGACTTCGACCTTGGTGCCGATCTGGCGGTCGCCGCGCACGCAAATCACCTCGTGAACGCCCGGTTCGACCGATTGCGCAGGCGATCGATCACCGAGGCGCGCGGCGTCCTCGATCTCAACGGTCTTGCCGTCCACGCGCACGGTCACACCGCGCAACCCGCCTGGCACGACGACGACCAGTTTGCCGTCGCGGTGATCCAAGTTGATCTTGACCTCTGCGGTATCGCCTGCCTTGACGTCTACTTCGCGCGTCACCGGCTTGCGGCCCGGCGCACCCGCCTCGACCTTCTTGCGGCCCGGCGCAACCCCTCGCGAATAGGGAACGGTGATTTCGACGCCATCCACCTGGACGCGCGCGCCGCCATTGGGTTCCACCGAGACAACCAGTTCGCCTTTGCTGCGCATCTCATCGCCGACAGCCAGGATCTCTTCGGTCAGCGTCTGCAGCGCCTTTTTCGATAGTTGCGCGGCCAGCGGCTTGCACTGCTTGAAGGCGGCCTCAGCCTCGCGCAGCTTGCCCAACTGCCGCAAGGCACTGCCTTTGAGCAACATGATGTTCGGATGCGCGAACAGCTTCTCAGCCTGCTCGGCCAGGTCGGCGGCACGTTCGTAGTCCTTGGCGTCGAACTTCTCTTTGGCTTCCTTGTACATGTTGAAGGCTTTGGTCTCATTGTCGGCCGGCGCAGCTGTAGCGACCCCAGGGGCAATGGTCGCCACTAGGGCACCGACCAGGGCGGCAGAGCCGCCCGCCGCCAGTACACGTGCAACACACAGGGCCGCACAGCGCAATTGCAGGCGTTTGACAACGATCACGGCACCATCCTCCAGCGGCGATCCGTCAGTCCCACTTGGGCTTCTTGACCACTTTCTTGATCACCGACTTGCTAGCGGTGAGCGTGGCCTCAAAAAGCGGCTTGGTCGGCGCCAGCACGGCCAGCGTCGCGAAATCCACTTCAAACGGATCGTGGCCTTCTTTCTTGAGCATGAGCTTGCTGAACTTGCCCGGCGCCAGCTCGACCGGATAGGGCGTCTTGCCCACCTCTTTGCCGTCCTGCAACACCACCGCACCGTCAGGTTTGCTGGTGATCACCATCTTGGGCACGGCTACAGCCGCAGCGGCCTTGGGCGGCTCCGGCGCGGCAACAGTCGGCGACGGAGCGGCCGCCACCGGCTCGGCCTTGGGCGGCTCTGGCTTCTCTGCAGCCTTTTCTTCCGCATTGGCCTTGCGGTCTTCCTCTCTGGCCTTGCGCTCTTCCACAGGCGCCGACGGCTCCGCTGGCGTGGGCTCTTCGACTTTGGCGGCCGCGACCGCAGTCGGCGCAGCGGTCTTCTCGTCTTTGGTCAGCACAACGGCAGTGATCGCGCCGCCGATCAAAACGATCGCGATGACCAGCAACAGCAGCAGGCGCTGCGCCCCGCTTTCGGACGTCGCCGCCTTTCCGTCGCTGGCGCGCGCGTGGCCGCCGCCGCTGGAGCCGCGATCTCGAATCGTATTGAGGTGCGCCTGAGCGTCGACGGTGTCCAGCGCCATGGTCGCTGCGTTGGCGTGCGCCGCACCCGGCAAAACCGTCGCGACGTCCATCGCCAAGGTCGCCGCCGGTTCGGAACTGGCCCCGAGGGTGTCGAGCGTGCGGGTCGCGTCGGCGTCCTCATCCGCGGGCTTGCTCGGCGGCGGCTGCGAGCGCCGCGACGGCGGCGGCACCGTGATGGGTCGGCCTGGCGTGCGCGTATTGACCGCGGTGAATTGCCCGCTCGGATGGCGCGGCGAACCCAAGGCGGCCATGGCGCGGTCAATGGCTTCAAGGACTTCTTCTGCCGATTGAAAGCGCTGATTCGACTTCTTGGCCAGCAACTTGAAGACGAGGTGGTCGAGCTCTTCGGGCACATACAGCTCGGGCGCCACGTCGCTGAACGCGGGCGGCGGCTCCTGCACGTGCTTGATCGCGACCGCAATCGGATCTTCCGCCACGAACGGTGGCCGGCCCGACAGCATCTCGAACAGGATCACGCCCAGCGAATACAGGTCGCTTGCGGCTGACAGCGGCAGGCCCTGGGCCTGCTCGGGCGACAGGTAGCGCGGCGTGCCGAACATCTTGCCAGCTTGGGTCAATTCCTGGCCGCCCGCCTCCAAGAACTTGGCGATGCCAAAGTCGATGACTTTGATGAAGTCCTTTTCACCATAGATCTCGCAGACAAAGATATTGTCTGGCTTGAGGTCACGGTGAACGATGCCCTTGCTGTGCGCCTCTGAAAGCGACTTGAGCACCTGCCGGATCATGATGAGCGAACGCTGGGTGTCGACCTTGCCTTTGCGCAGCACCTGCGTCAGCGTTTCGCCGGTCAGGTACTCCATCACCATGTAGATGAGGCCATCGGACTGGCCAAAGTCGATGACGCTAATGGTATTGGGGTGGCGCAATTGGTTGGCTGCGCGCGCCTCTTGCTCGAACCGGGCGACCTGCTTCTCGTCAGCGACCAGGTGCGAAGCCAAAATTTTGATCGCGACCACCCGATTCGACATCTGCTGGTCGTGACCCTGGAACACGGACCCCATGCCGCCCTGGCCGATGAGCTTGATGAGCTTGTAGCGTCCCGCGAGAACGCGCCCGACCAGTTGACTGCCGTCCATCCAAAACCTGTTGGGCCCGACCGACCGCCGCGCTCAATTGCGCGAGGGTGGCGCGACCGATGGGCGTGAGACGCATGCCGCCAACGCAAAGTTGCGCTGGCTGCCCTGCCGTCGGACCGAATTCGACTCGGCCGGTTCCGCAAACAAACGCCCTTGCAGACAACACGCTGTGCGAATTGCCGGCGGCGATTGTGGCAAAGCCGCAAAACCCCACGCCTTTATGCCAGTGGCCCACGGCGGGGCGCACCTCCGCGGCCACTATACACCAAAACGAACAGGGCGCGAAGCCGCGCTTGATCCTGACCGCGGCAAACCAAAGGTCCGCGGCCGCATCGCGCTGCGCATGCCTACGAATGCCGTCGTCCGGGCCGTTGCGTCGCGCCGATTGGGGTAGACGCGGCGGGCCGGTGACGGATTTCTCGCTCCGCGTCGCGCTGTTGCAATAGACCTGCCGACCAATTCCCCGCACTCGGTCGGGCGTGCAATGCTCCGCGGCCCGTCGCTGCCGCGCAGCCGTGCGATGCGGCCCCTAGGGCATGTCCATGAATCGTTGAACTGTTTGTTTGCTTTGCGAATCGGGCGCGTTCAGCAACCTCGGCCCAACGTGGCGGCGGGACCTGGCGCAACCGGTCGACACCTGGTGCATCGGACCCACTGGTTTCGTGACGATTCCCCAAGCGATCGCGCGTTCGCGCGGTCAAGTCCGTGCAGGAGCGCGCCATGAGTGCCAAGCCAATCGCCAGCCGTGAGCGCGACCGCAGGCACGGCCACCGGAGATGGTTCGCGCTGGGCCTGTCGCTGTTGCTGATGGCGGCCGCAGTCGGCTGCAATCAGGGCACCACGGTTGGGGCAAACCAGGCCGTCGGCGAAAGCAAGAAAGAGGCCGAGCGTACGGTCACCGGCAACGAGCTGCGCCAGAAAGGCGGCCTGTGCGATGTCAATCGCCGGGTCAGCAATCCCGACCCGGCGACGCCAGAAGGGGTCATCTGGCGCATGTACCAGATCGCCCAAAAGCCGGACACGGAAGAGTCGCTCAAAGAATTCGTCTCGCTGTTTCCGACCAGCAAAAACGCCCGCGAGATCAAGGAAAACTACTGGGGCCGCATCCGCGCCAACGTCCACAAGTTCGTGGTCGAGCCGGGCAAGCCGGACTACACCATCTGCCGAACTGCGCACCGCGATGACGGCAAGATGTATTACATCGTCACCAAAGACCCGCGCCAGAGCCCGCCGCCGATCACGGTCGGTCCGGTCGATGGCACCAACAAGATCGTGTTTCTGACGCCTTTTTGAGGGCGGTTGCCGCGCCGGCGCGCCGGCGGGGGAGTGAAGCGGATGAGCAATGCCCTGTTTCGAAGGCGGTTGTTGAGCGGCTTGCGGCCGCACATGATGGCTTTTGGTTTTGCCGGCCTGCTCGGCGGATGCCAGAGCGAGGTCGCCGCCGGCGGCAGCGTGCCGGCTTCGGACAGCGGTGGTGTCGCCGCCAAGCTGGTCGCGCTCAATACCTGCGGCGGCACGGCCGCCGACCCATTCAGCCAGATCAAGACTTTGGAACTCAAGGTCCGGGATGGCAGCTCAGGGGCGCTGAAAAGCGTGTTGACGAAAGCAGCGACCGCAACGCTGGCGGGCGGCAAGACTTCCGCAAGTTTCGCGGCGATTCCGGCCGGCAGCCCGCGCGAAGTGACGGTCCTCGGCTATGCGGCCGGCGCCACCACGCCCTCCTGGTTCGGTCGGCGCACCGGCGTCAACATCAAGAAGAACGACACCACCACGCTCGATATGGCGTTGATGGCCGTCGAAGGATTTACGTGCGTCGGCGCCAAGAACATGCCCAACGCACTGTTCGCGGCGACCACGGTTATCGACAATGGCCGGGTGCTGATCACCGGCGGCTTCACCAACGCCAGCCTGGACGGCAACGTCGTCAACCTCGAGTCCGCATCGAACCGCGCCTACATTTTCGACCCCAATACGGGCAAGTTCACGGCGACAAAAGGCTTCTTGCAAGAGGCGCGCGCCGGCCACGCCATGATCTACCTGGCCAAGCCCAACCAGGTTTTGATCGTCGGCGGCACCAAGAAGATGACGGTTGCGTCGGCTGGCAACGCGCCTCCACTATGGTCGCCGACCGATGCCGCCAACTTGACCTATGAGATCTTCGACATCGCGACAGGCAACTTCATTGCCGGTCCGGAGCAAGGAGCGCATTGCAAGAAGCGGGTGTTCCCGAACTTGATGGCGCTAACCGACGACTACGTCGTTTCGATCGGCGGCGCGCCGTGGCGCCTGGCGTTCTCCAGCAGATTGCGGATCATGCGGGCGAGCAGCCGCCGGTCGCCGCGCACTGCGACCGATGCGCCGTCCACCGTACAGTGGTCGTAGCGCGCGCCCTCCTCG
>CAXRHS010000561.1:0-2139 GCA_964230235.1 Myxococcota bacterium | reverse complement strand
CCGCCGCCGCCGCGCCGGCGTGAAGCGCTGCGTGAAACCGCATGCCAACAAGCGCTCCATCCGCCATACCCAAGATGCGGTGCGCTGCGCGGTTGGCGGCGAGCACGGTGCCATCGCGGTCGAGCGCGCACACGCCGCAGCGCAATTCCTCAAGAATTCGCAGCGCCGACGGCGCCGACGCCCCTGCGGGATCCGCGCTCGGAGCCACGGCCGGTCTGTGGGGATCGCGTGGGAGGGCTGCGGCCGCGCCGCTTGCTCCGGCGGCGGCGTCAAAGCGCGCCAGAATCGTTGCAATGGGTGCGGCAAGCGCCGTCGCGACGCGCGCGTCCGACGGCGAAAACGCACCGGTCGTGCGCTCAAACACGAGTACGCCGCTGGCTGAACCTTGGGCCTCGAGCGGCAGCGCGAGCAGGGCTCCGACTCGCTCTTGGCTCAAGCGGTGGTCGCCAGTCAGCCGTTCATCGTCTGCGACATTGGCGACCAGCAGCGGCTGCCCCGTGCGCCGAACGTATTGAACCGCCCTGCCGCTGACTTCGCGCGCCGCGGCAAGCTCGCTGTCTGCCAAGGTCACGACAGCTCCAGCCTCAGCAGCCATGTTGGCCAGCCGAGCGTTACCACCGCCGCGCAAGACCAGTGCGCTGGTTTCCGCGCCGATCGTTGCGCCAATTGCGCGCAACACAATACTGAGCGCTTCCTCGGCGCTAGCGGCCGTCCGCGCTGCTTGCCACGCGCTGGCCGCGGTTTCGAGAATATCGGCGACGCCCGCCGGTGGTACGGCCCTCGCGGGCGCTGGCTCAGCGGTGGTGGACTCCAACGCCGAACGCTCGTGGGCGCTGGCCAAACGGCTGGCTCCCCACGTGCGCCACCAGTGTGCTGCTTGGCCCAGCGAGGCCGTGGCATCGTGGCTCGCACCGCTGGCCTGACTGCAGCGCGCGGCGCCCCGCCACGCTAGCGCTGCCATCGCGGCCAGGCCGTCCTTGGCTGCCCAATCTGCCGCCTGCAGGAACAAGCTCCGCGCCGATGCGGCGTTTTCCGTCTCAGCGACGCTGGCCGCCAGCAGTGCGCACTTCGCGCCATAGCTTGCCCGGCGACTGGCTGCAAGCACAGCAACAACAGCGCCAGCTGTTGCGACGGCAATGCGTGCACGCTCAACGACGGCTGCGTCTCGGGCGCGTGCCAGGCTGGCGCCGGCAAGGTCTGCAACGACAGCAACCTGTGCACCAACGACAGCTGCAACCAGTCGACGGGCAACTGCGTGTTCGACGGCGTGCCGCAAAATGGCGTGGGCTGCAACGCCGACAACAGCGTGTGCACCGTCGGCGACAAGTGCAGCAACGGCGTGTGCGGAGCGGGCAGCTCGCTCAACTGCAACGACAGCAACCTGTGCACGACCGACAGCTGCGAAGCCGCCGACGGCTGCCAGCACACCGCCAACACCAACGCCTGCAACGACAACAACGCTTGTACTGGACCCGATGTGTGTGCCGGTGGCAGCTGCACGCCGCCGCTCAAGAACTGCGACGACACCAACCCGTGCACGGTCGATAGCTGCAATAGCGGCAGCGGCTGCATCAACGCCAACGTCGCCGACAAGACCATTTGCAATACGACCGGCGTGTGCTTTACCGGCATCTGCAAGCCGGGGGTGTGTGGCGATGGGGTCATCATCGCTTCACTCGGTGAGCAGTGTGACGACGGCAACACGGTCAGCGGCGACGGCTGCACGTCAAGCTGCAAGACCGAGGACGCGGCCTGCGCCGATGGGACGCGCGATGGCCTGCTCGATGCGACGAACTATCCCAAGATTGCGATGTGCAATGGCGCGTGGTCGGGCTGGGTTGGCGCCACGGGCACCGGCAGCGCTGCGGCGCTGTGCGGCAAGGCCTTCCATGTGTGCACCTTTGGCGACACAGCGTTGATGAAGTCGATTTCGCAGGCCATCGCGTTCTCGCCCGGCTGCTGGGCGGCCAATGCCAGCAACCACGGCAGCTTGTGTCAGGCCTGTGGCATCAACGATGTCAAGCAGATGGCGGGCGTTGGGTCGGGTTGCCAGGGCAAGATTGCCAACAGCGGCACCAGTTGCATCGCCGACACCTACCGCATCGACGCCAGTGAGAAGACTTGCGTCAAGACCGGCAA
>CAXRHS010000560.1:0-4678 GCA_964230235.1 Myxococcota bacterium | reverse complement strand
CGTTTGAGCGCAATGACGGCATGCGGGCGCAACTCGCGATTTTCAACTGGGACGAGGCCGAGCACCGCCTGTACGGCGACTGGCAGACTGAGGTCAAGAAGATCAACGAAGACGTCGAGGCGATCACGGCCATTTCTGACGAGCAGGGCGATGCCATCTGCGACGCGTTGGCCGCCAGCCACGACCCGCGCGACATCTATATCGCGTTTGCCATCAACGGTGTGCGCGTCGATCCGTCGTTCTACGCCCGCCGCTTCCCTTCGCTGGCGGCCTGATCCTGCCGCGCCACCGGCAGGGTGACCAAGAACGTCGAACCCTTGCCGACCGCGCTGTGCAGCTGCAGCGTGCCGCCCATGCGCCGAACCAGGCCGGCGACGATCGCCAGCCCGAGTCCCGCACCGCCGACATGGCGCGCTCGGCCTTTGTCGACGCGATAAAAGCGCTCGAAAATCCGCGATTGATGCTCGTCCGCGATGCCGATTCCGCTGTCGGCCACCGCCAGCCGTACCGCACGCCCGCCTGGCTGCGCGACCTGTTCCGCGCGCAATTCGACCCGGCCGCCGGTGGGCGTGTACTTGATGGCGTTTTGCAGCAGGTTGCCGACCACCAGATCGAGGCCCTGCCGATCGCACAACACGCCCGGTAGCGCCTCTGGCGCCGACACCGTGACGCTCAGGCCGGCCGCTTCCGCGGCCTCGCGTTGGGCCGCCAACTGCGCGTGACACACCGCAGCCAGATCCACGGTCTGGGTTGCCAGGTTCCAGCGCTCGCCGTCGAGCTGGCTCAGGTCGAGCAGTTGATCGAGCAGCGTGTGCAGACGCCTGGCGTGCCGGCCGATGGTGTCGTGCACCGTGCGCAGTTTCGCAGGATCCTTGGGCGGCGCGTCGACCAGGGTCTCGGACCAGCCCAGGATGCTGGCGACCGGCGTGCGCAACTCATGGCTGGCGTTGGCGATGAACTCCAGGTGCGCGCGCTCGGTCTGGCGGCTGGCAGTAATGTCGCGGACCACGCCGAGCGCGCGGTGGCCCCAATAGTCGTGGTCGGGCAGCGGCACGACCGCCACGTCGAGCAACCGGGTCACAAAGGCCTTGTGGGTCACTTCGACCTGGCGCGGCCCGCCGCCGGCCAGCACCTCGCCAAACGCCTGGACCAGCCCCGGGTGATCGACCAACGCAGCCAGCGCCTGACCGTGGCAGTTCGGCGGCAGCACCAGGGTGTCGCGCAAGACCCGGTTGCTCACCACCAAGCGGACCCGATCGTCGACGACCATGACGCCGTCGGTCATCGCGTCCAATACGGCGCCGAAAAGATTGGCGCGGACCTGCTGGGGCAGCTCGCGACGGCGGCCGAGATCGCTTGCGTCGGTCACGCCGCGCTCGGCGCCATGCGATAGCCGATGCCGCGCACGGTCTCGATCGCACCGCCGGCGCTGCCGAGCGTTTCGCGCAACCGCTTGACGTGGGTGTCGACGGTGCGCGTCTGCAGGTCGGGGCGCATCTGCCAGACCTCGTCCCACAACCGCTGCCGTGTCAGCACCACGCCCGGGTGCCGCACGAACATGTGCAGCAGCCGAAACTCCAAGGCGGTCAACTCGATCGGCGCGCCATCGACACTGGCGGTGTGCCCGACGTCGTCGAGCTCAATGCCGTGGGCCTGCAACGCGCGCGGTGCGTCTATTGTGGGCTCGCGTCGCCGCAGCACCGCCCGGCACCGAAGAATCAACTCGCGCACGCTAAAGGGCTTGACCACATAGTCGTCCGCCCCGGCCTCCAGACCGGCGACCCGATCGGCTTCGGCGCCGCGCGCGGTAAGCAGCAAGATCGCCGTGTTCGCCAGCGCCGCTTCGCCCCGCAGCGTGCGGCATGCGTCGATGCCGCTGCCGTCGGGAAGCATCACATCCAAGACGACCAGATCCGGCCGCTGCCCGCGGGCCAGCGTCAGCGCTTCGCGGACCGAACCGGCTTGCAGCACTTGCCAACTGGCCAGATCCAGATGATGCGCGATCAGCGCCCGCAAGTCGGGCTCGTCCTCGACGACCAATACGCGCTGCGTGGTCATGTTCCTTCGGCGGCCGGCGCAGCGCCCTGCATCAATTCGCGCAGTTTGGCCATCACCGTCGGTGGGTTGCCACCTGCCGACAGCTTGGCGTCAAAGGTGGCGTTGGCGGGTTCGCCATCGCCTTCGTGCACCCGCGTCACTTCGCAGCGCACCGTCACCACGTCTTTTGGCCCCGCTCTGCCCGGCACGAACACGGTGATTCGCTCGTACAACGACGGCAGCGTTGCGGTTTGGATGCGAATCTTGCTCTCGGCCAGGCGCAGCAGCACGCCGCCGAATTTCTTCTTGCGCGGTCCGGCCTCGAACTGGACCTTTAGTTCCATGCGGTGGGCGAGTTCACCGACAAACAGCTGGGCTGCGCTTGCAACCGGACCCGTCGCCCGCGGTGCGCGGGTTTCACCTGCTCCCGGTTCGTCCTTGCCGCGACCCAGCAGGCGCGCCATGAAGCCGGGCTTGTCGCTGCCCTTGACGTTGATCGGCGCCGCCTGCTGCACGCCGTGTTCGACCGTGGCGACCACGATCTCTTCAGACTCGTCGTGGTCCTCCAGCGGGGCCTGCGGGAAGGTCGGTACTGTAACGTCGCGCAGCGACTCGGGGGCCGGCACGCGGCGCTCTGGCTGGCCATCGGTGCCGAGGTAGCGCCGTGTGGTCTCGGTGTAGAGGTTCGCCGCCGGCGTCGCCCCCGATCGCTTGCCTGCAGCCGCAGCGGCGGCATCCTCCAGCGCGCTCAACAGATCGTCAGCTGAGAAGTTGGCGTCTTCCGCCACCGCCGTGCCAAGCCGCTCGTCGGCCGACTGCGCCAGGCGTGTGGCGTCGACGGCGGCATGACCAGCGCTAGGTGCGCGCGCAGCCACTGTTGCGGACGGCTCGGTGCCCAGCGCAGGGGCCATGTCGGGTACGCCGAAGCCAGGCCGAGGCGTGCCGACAACTGGGGTCGGACCCGAGCGCGTCGACGCGGAGGGCGCCGATGGGCCCGGCGCGACGAACGCCGGCGGGCGCACGGCAGCGGGCGCCGACACGACCATCGGGCCCGGAGTCGGCAGGGTGCGCGGCGCGACGCCCTGTTCTGGTTGTGCCTCCGCGTCGGGCAGCGAATACACAAAGCGCTTGAGGTCCGGATTGTCGCGGTTGCGCCCCACCGACACGGTGCCGCCGCGCTCGACGCCATAGGTCTCGATGAACTCGCGAAGGGCCGCTGCGGAACTGGTGGTGCCCACCCGCTGCATCACGACTTCGACCTGTTGCTCACCCCATTCGCTATCTTCGACCGCAGCGCACTCGCCGTCGATGGCCACCGCGTCCTGGGCCTCGCCGTCGCGCTCCACCCGCAAGTACACCGTTGCGCCGACCGGCGGGGCGCGTAGCGCGGTAACGACGATGCTGCGGCCGCCCAATTGAATGAGCGTGCCGATGGTGCGGGTTGCTTCCCACTCCAGCGTGACGGTGGTGTCGAGCGAATCGAGCAGGCTCGGGCTGGCCATCGTCCACTACCCCTGCGTACGCATCTTCGCGCCCCGCGTCGCGATGCCGGTGCGCCGGCCGGTCGCCGAAGCGAGGTTGCCGTTGCTCATTCTTCGCAATACCCGTAACCGCTGCCCAGGTCACTGCACTTTGCAGTCGGATCGTCGCAGCCGCTCGGCCCCGACTTGCTGCACACCTTGCGGCAAAGCCCGGTCGAGGTCGCAGTACCCGGGTTGCCGGTGCAAGTATAGCCCGGCGCACAGTCCGAGTTGGTCTTGCACGACTCGCCCTTGCCCGCCGATCCGGCGCCGACGCACACAAACCCTTGTGTGCCTTGCAGATAGCACGCCTGGCCCTTGGGGCAGGTGCCGCCAATCGGCTTGCAGGTCTGGTATTTGGCGACGTCGCAGGTCTTGTACTTCTTGCCGGTAATTTGGTTGCACGACTGCGAATCACACTGCGCGTCGACGGTGCAAAACGGCGAACAGGCCTGGCTGCCATTTTGCGCAGTGACGCAGATGCCGACCTTGCAGCCGCCGCCGTCCGAGCAATCTTCCGCAACCCCGTGTGTGCCATCGGGCACGCAAGCGATGACGTCGCTGTCGTCGTAGCCGCAGTGCGTGCCAGCCGGGCAGTTCCAGTCTGCCGGCAAATCCCAGGGCTTACACGGCGCTTTGGCGGTCGAGGTGTCGGCCTTTGCGGTGTCGGCCGTTGCCGTCGAAGTGTCGACCGCCGTCGCGGCGTCGGACTTGCCGTCCGTGCTTGTGCCGACGTCGGCTGCCGTCACAGTGTCGCCGCCCGCAGTGGCTGTCGCCCCGCTTGTGGAACCGCAGGCGACCAGAAACGGCAGCGCGGTCGCCGCAGGGAGCCATGCACATCGCATGTGTTTCATCGTGTTCTGCCAGCTGACGCCGGGGGAATTGCGGGGCCGCCCGAGGCGATTGTGGCACAGGGCGGGGCGTTGCGCCAACGGGGCAGCCGCGCAAGCCCTGCAAGTGCAAAGTCCGCGCACAAGATCGGCGGTCTGCGACTCGGCCCACGCGCGGCCAGTCCTCCTACAGGGTCGCCGATAATGGCGACCCTGCCTTGCTATTGCGTGGGCCACGAGCTCACCCGATGCGGGATTCGCCGTGGCGGGCCGCCAGAAATTGGTATTTCC
>CAXRHS010000559.1:0-3384 GCA_964230235.1 Myxococcota bacterium | reverse complement strand
ACATTGCGACCAAACTGCACGGCATCGGCCAGCTGCGGGATGTGCGGGTCGCGCAACACGATCTGCGCGGGACTGACCCACTGCTGGGTGCGCGAAATCAGCGGCCGCGGATGGTACTGGGCCACCGAATCGAAGCGCGGCCGACCATTGATGCACACCGTGTCGTAGGTGTATTCCTCGCCGTCGATGTATTCCTCGACGCTGACTTCGGGCAAGTGAGCGACTTTTCGCACAACGCTGGCAAGTTCCGCCGCGTTGTCCACCCGGTGGGTGTCGCGGGTGCCCGCACCGTCGATGGGCTTGACGATGAGCGGAAAGCCAATCCGCTCGGCATGGGCCACGATCTCTTCCTGGTTGGTCGCGCGACCGTGCTTGGGCACCCGCAGGCCGGCGCGCTCGAGCCGCTGCTTCATGGTGGCCTTGTCGCGGAATGCGCGGGCGTCTTCGCTGCTCTGCCCAGGCACGTTGAGGGCTTCGCGCAGCGCTGCCGCCAATTCGACGCCGACCTCCCACAGGCATTCGATGCGGTCCAGCCGCATACGCTGCAACTGCGGCACCGCGTGACGGACGGCGACGTCGAGGTCGAGCAGATTCGGCACCCGCACGTAGCCGGCCAGGTACTGGCGCACCTGCGGCGCGATCGCCTCGACGGCATCGTGACCAATGCCGATGACCTCGGCACCGACCTCGGCCAGGCCGCGGGTAAACTCGGGCATTTCGGGCGGGTAGTTGGGGCTGATGAAGGCGACGCGCATCGAAATTCAACCCCCAGCCCAGCTTGCGCCGGGCTTTGCCGTTTGGGGCCCGCGGCCTCCGGGCCCGTGTGAACACAAGTCGATCGACACAAACGCAAAGCGGAGCGGCGAGTCGACTAGCAAAGTCGCGAGCTTGCGACCCCCTGAACAAGCAATGGGCCCGCGTAGAAGATCGAGTGAACTCTCTACGGGCCCTCAGCCGACGGACAATTGTGCGGTGGGCGTGCTCAGCGCGCCCAAACCTTGACGGTTTTGCCCACCCATTCTGCCAGCTGACGCAAGGTGTCGTAGTCCGGGTGGCGGATTCGGATCCAGGCGTTGGCCATGTAGCCGGCCTCGACCGGCTGCGTCGGCGTCCCCTCGCCCGGCAGGTGCCAGTCGATCAGGTTGCCGCCAACCTTTTGCTGCACTTCGTCAAATCCCGAGTAGCCGGCAATGCGACCGTCGCGGTTGGGCCGGAGCGCAATCATGGCAGCCGCGAACTGGCGGCTCGGACGGTCGCCGACCTTGCCGTGCACGATGGCGTTCGCCCACTGCCGATACAGGTCGAAGCCGTTGGCGGCGCAGTACAGGTCCCACGTACCAACGCCAGGAGGCCGCGCGCCGATCTCGCTGAATTTCAGGCCCTTTGGACCGTAGAACCACTCCATGTGGGTGGCGGTGGTGCCCAGGCCCATCGCGGTGATGACCTTGCTGCCCATCTGCTTGAGCTCGGCGTAGCCCGGCGAATCGACGCGGTTGGTAGTGATGAAGTACGGCGAAACGTCGCGGGTGCGCATGGCCTCAAGCACGCCCGGGTAGTAGTGGGTGACGAACTCGAGCGCGATCTGGTTGTCGATGGTCAAGGTGTCGTAGAAGCCCTCGTGGCCCTCGATGAACTCCTCCACCGCGCACGACCCACCCCGGCCGAGGTTATAGGCCGGTAGCTCGCGCTTGAGTTCTTCGACATTGTTGACGCGGACCGTGCCGGCCGCTCCCGCCGCTGCACGCGGCTTGAGGATCAGCGGAAATCCAACCCGTTGCGCGAACGCGAGCACTTCTTCGTTGCTGTCCGCGCCGGTGGATTGCGCGCAGCTGATGCCGTTGTCGCGCAAAAATTCCTTCATGGTCGGCTTGTCGCGGCACAAAATCGCGTTCTTGACCGACAGTCCCGGAATGCCAGTCAGTTCGCGCACATGAGCAGCGGCGAGAATGTGCGCCTCGACGGTGGTCTCGAGCCGATGCACCCAAGGACCGCGGCGCTGGATCTTGCGCACCGCTTCCAAAAGCATGTCTTCGCTGCACACGTTGCCGACCTGCTCGTAACCGTCGAGGTAGCCTTTGACCTCGCCAGGAAGGCTCTGAACGCTTGCCTCGCCCACCCCGGTCACGTAAGCCCCGGCTTGCTTGAGTGCGCGGGCGAACTGGCGTTGGTTGGCAGGAAAGTGCGGCGCGACCAGGATGACGTGCATGGCGACCTCGGGCAGCAGGGCGTTCAAAATGGAGTGCGGCGGTGGCGTGCCGCGGCCTGCATCCGAGCGCGACCGAAAATTGCGGCCGCGGGGGTCGAACGCGGCGGCAGAGTATGGCACAGTTGCGCGCCCGGCCCAAGCGAACGCGTGTGGCCGTAAGGGCTCGTAAGAAATCTACTCGAATTTCTACGAGCGCCGATTGCTTGCTCACTGGGTCGCAGAGCTTGGTCACTGGGTCGCAGGGCTTGGTCACCGGGTCGCAGGGCTTGGTCACTAGGTCGCCGGCTCGCGTCTTTGCAGGCCGACTCGCCGCTCCGCCGGTCACAAGGGTTGGCTGAGTTAGTATCCTACCTGTCCAAAAGGCCGCCGCATGCCCCAACCCCAATCGCGCCTCGTCTTGCTTGGTCCGCAGCGCAACGCCATCACCGTGGCCGAAGAGCTCGATACCCTTGGCGCTTACGGAAAAGTCGCACTGATTACCGCCGGTTGGCAAGAGCGCGAGGACGACGACGGCAACCTGCAAGACGCCATCGGCCACCGCGGCGTCAACCTGTGCCTGCATCGCCGCACCGACGCCGTCTTCGACGAAGACCGCGAGCTATTCTCGGCTCACCGCAAGCGGCAGGACCAGTTGCGGCTGTTGCGCGATCTCTACAATGTGCGGCTGGACGCGTACATCTCGGCCGCCAAGGCGCTTTTCCACCATTCGCCCCACGCGGCACCTTTGGCGTACCGGACCTATGCCGCTTCGACTGCGCAGTTTGCCGCGCGCGTCGGCGACGACGACGACGATGCCCAGGACCACGAAGCGATGCTGGCGGTGCTGCGCGACGACGCCGTGCGCACCTTGCGGGAACTCGACACGCATCACCTCAAGCTTATCGCAGACATCCACGAGCGGTTTGAAGCGCAAGTGCGGCCAAACGACCGCCCGCTGCTGCGCAGGGCCCGCGAAGAACTCGGCGAGGTGATTGAGGGGTGCGACGCGGTCGCGATCGCCGGCGGCCATGTGGCAACGCTGCTCGGGCGCATGCGGCTGTTGGACATCGCCGGCCAGATGCGGGGCAAGCCGGTCATCGCGTGGTCGGCTGGGGCAATGGTGCTGACGGACCGGGTGGTGCTGTTTCACGACCGCCCGCCGGAGGGCCCAGGCAATGCCGAAGTGCTCGACATTGGCC
>CAXRHS010000558.1:0-5810 GCA_964230235.1 Myxococcota bacterium | reverse complement strand
GCGCAGCACCGGCAATGCCGAGGCTGGCGTGGTCGTCATCGGCAAGAATACCGCGCTACAGGTCACGTCGCTGCAAACCCACGCCAACGGCAACCGCGGCACTGCGATCCTGCAAGCGGCCACGGCCGACGTTGGCCAATGGCAGAGCCTGTTCGACAAGGGCGCGGGCGTGTGGGTGCACGGCGCAGGATCGGTGGCGCGCGCCAAGGGCCTGGCGGTGCTGGACCCGCAGGGCCGCGGCATCGAAGCGCAGTACGAAGGCCAGGTGGTTGCGCACCGGGCGGTGGTGGCCCATGCCCAGGGTCTGGGCGCGTTTGCGTTTGGCGCCGGGGCGCGGGTGCTGCTGCTCGGCGGGCGGTTGCCGCACACCAAGGCGGACGGCCAGGGTCAGTTCGGGCACGCGCTGCAAGCGCAAGACGATGGCGAGGTTGCGCTTTTCGGTGGCGAGATCGCAGGCGGACGCCAGGTCGGCGTCCACGCGCGCGTGGGTAAGGTGAAGCTGGCCGGCGTTGTCCTTGGCGGCATCCAAGCGCTACCCACCGACCCCGAAAAGCTGGCTGCCGGCCTCGCCGTCTCGCACTACGGCCAGGCGATGGTCAGCGGATGTCGCCTGTGGAATCTGGCCGGGGTTGGCGTCGCGGACCTGCAAGGGCAACTGTCGCTTGACAGCGTGGTGGTCGGCCAAATCGCGCCAGCTGGCAACCTTGCGGCCGATGCGGTGGCTGCGCAGATCCCGACCGCGCTGACCGGCCAGCGGCTGTGGCTGACCGGAGCGGGCAGGGCGGGCGTGCTTTTGCTGTCCGACTCCGCTTCGCTGGCCAGTTCGCGCATTTCGGGCAATGCCGTAGGTGTCGCCAACCCGCCGCTCGCTACCGTGAGCTTGCCGGCAAGCGTGGTCCAAGGCAACAGCAAGGACTTCGCCAGCGACGGCGGCTGGACGTTGCCCGCGTTGCCCGGAGCGGCCCTGGTCGCCGCCGTGCTGGAAGTCAGCGGCCTGTAGCGCCGTTGCCCTCGTTGTGACGGGACCGTCGCTCGATCCTTGTAGCGCCGCCGTCAAATCCAGCGCAAATCGCGCTGACCGCACTGTGGGCAGTGGTCAAGCGGGCCGATATCGGCCGAAACACAATACGCGCACAAGGGCACTTCGCCCACATCGAGCACCTGCGCCTGCGGCTCGTTGCATTCGCGACACAGCAGCCAATGTTGGCTCGGCCCATCCGGATTCCACGGCCGCACGCCGACCGGCCCCCATACGTAGCCGCAGTCGTCACAAAGCAGGTGTTGGGTCAGGCTCATCCTACCTCCTTTGGACCGGTCGGAAATCCACGCGTTCGTTGTCGAAACCCGCGTAGCGAGGCGGTCGCAGACGGTGCATGGGAGGCCTCCGCGATTCTGACAAATCGCTTGTAATCAACATGTTGCAGGCGGCACAGCGAACCTGCGCTGCCCGGACTTGGGCGCTTGCGACAGCGTATGCCAACGGGTCGGCCTGCAATTCCGCGCCGTTGGGGCCCAAAACAGCTGACGATGGACGCCTGTGCCAGTAGGACTCCACCTTGAAAGCGGCTACCTGCTGCGCGCGACCCCAAGACCAGTCGCCAATGCGCGCGCAAACAGGTGACAGGTTTCATAGCGTTCTGTCATTCGCTTGGCCAGCCCACGCATCAGCACCGGCACGCAGGTCGGCGGCAAGTCGTGGCGCAGGGCCCGCGGGTCCGGCACCGGCTCGAGCGCGTGCGCCACGAACAAGTTCCCGTGGACGAATGGCAGGCGACCTGTCAACAGTTCGTAGGCGACGACGGCGAGACTGTATTGGTCGGTGCGGCCGTCGGGGTCCTTGGCGTTGGGCTGCTCTGGCGCCATGTACTGCGGCGTTCCGAGGATGACCGAGCGCTCGTTGCGTTTCTCGCTTTTCTGGCGCGCGAGGCCGAAATCGAACAGTTGCACGCTGCCGTTGCGCTCGACCAGCACGTTGTCGGGCTTGACGTCGTAGTGCACGATGCCTCGGGAATGAACGTAGTCCAAAGCGCTGGCCAACTGCGCGATAACGCAGCCGACAAAGGCGAGCTCCATGCCCTCGGGTCGCAGGTGTTCAGTCAGCGTTCTGCCAGCGATTGACTCCATCGCGAAGTACAGGGTTTCTCCAACCTTGCCAGCATCGTAAATGCGCACGATGTGCGGGTGGGCCAGACCAACCGTCAGGCGAACCTCGCGCAAGAACTGGCGCCGAAACCCCTCGCCGTCCAAGCCGGGGTGCATGAACTTGAGCGCCACATCGCGGTCGAGCAAGTCATCCCAGGCCTCGTACACCACGCCGTAGCCGCCCGCGCCCAGCCGGCGCAGGTCGGTGTAGCGGTAGGCCAACTCGGCGGGCACATCCTCGGGCCAGTCGGCGTGCAGGCCCACAGCGTGCAAGGTCCGCGGCGTAACTGGCTCGGTGGTCTCACTGGCAGGCGCCGTCGAGGTCGCCACGCGCACGTTGGCCTGGGCAATGGCATCAGAGCTGGTCGACCGCCGCGGACGGTCCGAGTACCTCCTACCGCCCGGGCTGAAACGCGCATCGGGCGACCCGAAACGAAATACCGCAAAGCCTCCGATGGCGGTTATTGCGGAGTGGTCCACTTCGAGGTCCAGCGTCTGGCGCAAGAACGCGTGGAGTAGTTTTGGTCCCGCCGAGCTCGTCGCACTCAACCATTCGATTCCATATAGGTTTCCAGCAGGCGCACCGCCGATTCGCGCTTCGACGACGCAGGACACCAAGCACACTTCAGCGACACTGGACTCATTGGCCTGGGCGGTCATCGCTAGCCTGGCGCCAGCTTCCAGCAACTCTGGACATGCCAACAGGCCTCCATCTGGCCCCAACTCGATGCAAACTGCCGTGAATTCGCGCTCATCGCAGCGAACGGCGACTTTGAGTGAATTCGGCCGGTGCACCCCGCTGCGCCGGATCGGCCCGCTTGGCGGCCGCACGATGCTTCGCACCGCGCTTGGCGACTCGGGAACGGCGAACCCGCCGCTCGAAACCTCGCGGCGCGGCGACAGGGCACGGTTCGGCGGGGTGCGCGGTATCGCTGCACGGTTCGGAGAGATTTTTGGTAGCGCGGCGGCCCCCAAGGTGGGCGCACGCGCGCCGGCCGCAGCGGCGCGACCGAGGCGGCGGTCGGTATTCTCGGACATTCGCTAGGCCCCACAGGCGTCGCATCAGGCGAGTTCTTTGAGCATAGCGGCACGATGCCTTCGGCGCAAGGCGGCCGCAAGTCCATGCAAACCACACAATCCCATACAGTTGCGTGGCTCGGGCGTGATCGCACGCGGACTGCTGCATCGCTGCGGTGCAGCAATTGGGGGACGCTTCAGGCCGCGGCCGGCCTAGACCCAGCGCTGCACTGCCGCCATCGCCACGGCCATGACCGTCGCAACTGGGGGCACGACCGTCGGGCCAGGCAGGACCGCGGCATCCGCGACGACCAGCCCTTTGACCCCGGGCACGGCATACCGTTCGTCCACCTGGAGGCCACCGAACAGACTGTGCGCGAAAAGCGGCAGCACGCCCGGCACCGGCGATGCCTTGGCGATAGCCGTGACGTCGTCCGGCGTCTGCGCAACCGGCGGGGCCCCAAAGGCTTGTGGGTACACTTCAGCGGCCCCCTGCTGCAGCAGCGCATCGGTCGCGACGGCGACGCCAGCCAACAAGCGCGCGCGGTCGCGGGCAGTTAGCGCCAATTCAAAGCGCGGCCCGGCGAACCCATCGCCGACGGTCCCGCGCCCTTCAGCGGCGACCGTCACCTGCCAGGTGACGAGGTTGGCCAGCAATTCCATGCGGTCTTCCAGCGCAAGGCCAGCGCCCGGCAGGGCCATCGCGCGCACGCGCGGCAGCGCAGACACCGCAGACAGCGCGGTATCCTCTACGCCTGGAACCCGCGCATGCACGGCAAGACCTGCCGCGCGGTCGTCGAGCACGGCATCTGGCATCAGCGCCGCCACCAGCGCCTCGGCGTGCACGGCGAATCCCCAGGTCTTGGTAGCCACGCGAGAAGCCTGAAGCAGGCGCAAGGTACCCAAGGCACCGGCGCACAAAAACACAGCTTTGCGGGCAGCTACGGCCAGCCGCCCGCCCGACGGCGACAGTCCCGTCACCGCGACTGCGCGACCGCCTTGCACCTCGACCCGCAGCACCTGAACACCGCTGTGCATGCGCGCGCCGTGCCGCAGCGCAATTGGCCACACCACGCGGTCCGCACTGCCCATGCCTTTGGTCGGGCAGCCCGCGGCACAGCGCGCCGTGCCTTTGCAGCCGGGTGCGCCGCGCCACACCGGGTCCGCGACGCCGACCAGCGCATCCATCAGCATCTGCCCGCTCTGGCCCCACAACTCGCGCGGGACCTTGGCCACGCTGAACTCGGCATCGGTGCACGCGTGCGCCAGTTCCACCTCGGCATACGGCAGCCGCGTCTGCCAGGTCGGGTCTTGCTCGACCCAGCGGGCGTAGATTTCTTCCGGCAGCGCCGCGTGCACGCCCCAACCGATCGCCATCGAACCGCCGATGGCACGCCCGGCTTGCAAGGCGATCGCGTCAGGGCCGCGGGTCCGCCAGCGCCCGCCTCCCTGCAACATCCGCAGCGCATCCGCCGACTCGAACGCGGTGGCAACCGGCGCAGCGCCCGCTTCCAGCACCAGTACCGAGTGACCGGCTGCCGCCAGCCAGCGTGCCGCGACGAGCCCAGCTGCACCGCCGCCAACCACCACGAAGTCGGCGCTATCGGTCAGCTCGGATTTGACGTTGTCTGGCAAAGCGGATTCCTGTCGGGTGGTGCGGCGCAAGCCCGTCTTGCCTGTCAGTTCGTCGAAAAGTCATCAAGCGGTGCTGGTCCGGTTGGCGAGTAACTCGCCGCGCAGACAAAGGGTGTCAGGCGGTCAACAAGGCGATTTCTTTCCAGCGGCGCGCGCGGACGCGCCAGGCCGCGCGGGGATGGTCCAGCAGCCGGCCGAGCAACGACTCGCGCTCGCTCGGCGACAGGGTCCCGAACGTGCGGCCGTGGTACCGCAGCGCGGCCAGCTCCGCCCAGACCATCGAGAGCGCCAGCCACAGCCGCTCCAGCCGCGTCATCGGCTCCGGCAACGGCAATCCCCGCCAGGACGGCACGAACGCGCTGCAGATCATGGCAAACATGCGCTGCTGCCTTTAGTTGACGTAGTAGGTGATCTTGACAAACCCATGGCCGCCGCCCCCTTGCGCGCCGGCCGCCGCCCCGCCGCCGCCGAGCTTGGGGGTCGCCGCAATGCCAGGCGCCGCGAAACAGCTGCCGCCGCCGCCGCCACCCGCGCCGCAGTCGCACTTGGGTGTGGCGCCCCCGCCGCCGCCGGAGCTGAAACCAGAGCCACCGCCACCACCGCCGCCTCCATCGCCATTCTTGCCGGCACCGCCTCCGGCGCCCATGAAGCCCAAGCCCCCGCCACTGCAGCCGCCTGAGCCGCCCGCGCCCGGGGTCTCGCAGCCGCCACCACCGCCACCACCGCCTCCGCCAGCCACGACCAACGCGTTGGCCGCGGTGACGCCGCCAACCTTGACGAACCCAGACAGCCCGCCGCCACCGCCGCCGCCGCCGGAGCAACCCTGGCCGCCCGCCGCGGCACCGGCAGCGCCACCTGGCCAGCCGCCACCACCCTGGCCCCCGCTGGTGATACAGCCAACCCCCGGACCGCCGCCACCGCCCACGACGATGATGTAGCTCGTGTTGGGGGTTACCGGGACTTTGGTCGCCAGCACATAGCCGCCACCGCCGCTCGCCGCCCCTGGATGACAGTCG
>CAXRHS010000557.1:0-3133 GCA_964230235.1 Myxococcota bacterium | reverse complement strand
CACTTTCGCAATGCCATCGGGCAGGCCGGCGCGGGCGCCAAAGTGGCGATCGAGTTGTTCCGGGCCGGCAAGAAGCTGGTCATCGAAGCTGAACTGAGCGAGGCCCCGCCGGAACGGCGCGCGGTCGCGCCCACCGCACCCGGCGTGCCGGGCAGCGATCCGGTGGCCGGGCCGGCGGGGCTGCTGGTGGTGGAATTGTCTCCGCAAGTACGCGCAGACTTTGCGTTCCCAGTTGAGGTGCACGGTGTCGCGGTGGTCAGCGGGCAGCAGGACTCGCCGGCTGCACTGGCCGGCCTACGGCGCGGCGACGTGGTGCTTGAAGTGGATCGCCATCCGGTGCGCACCGTACAGGACCTGCGCCGACTTGTGGCGGCGGGCAAAGCGGCGGCCTTTCTGGTGTGGCGGGCGGGGCGCGCAACTTTTGTGGTGGTTGGCGGCTGACCGAGGCCGCCGTTTGGGCCCGTGTAAAAACAAGTCGATCGACACAAGCGCGGAGCGGAGTCGCGAGCTTGCGACCCATTTGGCGAGCAACGGGCCAACGTGGAAAATCGAATAGATTTTATACGGGCCCTTTGCCAGTGTGCCAGTGTGCCAGTGTGCCAGCTCCGCTTGTCACGTTCAGTGCCACGCTGGCCACTGGCTCAGCCGCCGACAGCGGTCAGCCACCGGCTCCGGGACATGGACGGTGCCAGCAACAGTAGCCGACAGGTCTGGCGTGCGTGAGGCCACAAGGCTTGCGTCGCCCAGCCGGTGGGCCGTCTGCGGCTGGCGCCGGCGCGCTTTTTCGGGAACACTGCCGTTGGGCGGCGGATTCCAGATGCGCCTTGCCGCGCTGGACCGCACCTCGGACGCGCAAATTGGCCTCGCAGGCGCGGGGCGCAGCGGAGCAGACCATGCCAGGCCTTCCACCGCAGTCAGCCAAAGCCGCGCAGCGACCAGGTGCGAACAAGCCGGCTCCGGCCCAGCATGCCAAGCCTGCGGCAAAGCCCGCGCCAGCGCCCAAGGGGCCGGACAAAGGCGGCTATGGCGCGCAAAAACAAGCCAATTCGCCCAAGACGCGCCCCCAGCATGTCGATGGCGCCACGCTGATCAACAACCAGCCGCTGGTCGAAAAGCCGGGCAGCGGCGGCAACACGGGTCAGGCCGGGCAGCGCGAGCAAGGTCGACCTGGCGGCCAGTCAGGCGCCCAACATGCGGCGCGGCCGCCTGGCACCTTTGCTGTCAAGGGCCAGCAGTTTGCGTCGCTGGCGGAAGTGCAGGCCTGGATCCAGGCCGAAAAGCCGCAAGACCCCGAACTGGTCATCCAATGCACCGCCAACAGCCAGGTGCAAGTCGACGCGCAGTGCCTGTGGACCCAATACAATCCCAACCAGAAGATCGTCCTCGACGGCCAGGGAGCGGCAGTCAGTGGCTTGCAGCGCGGCCGGCCCACGCAGGGCTACTTCTTGTCGTACCGCCCCACGGTAGGCGTCAACACGGCGGCGACGGCGGCAGCGGCCAACCTGACCGTGCGCAACCTGAGCATTGCTGGCTTTGAGGCCGGCGGCATCGAGATTTCGCCGCAAGCAGAGGCGGGCAAGGAACACGAGTGGGACGGCGGCATCCGCGCGTTCGTCCACGATGCGTTGATTCAAGGCGTCGCGTTTCGCGATCTGGGCAACAGCGCCACCAAGCGCAAGGACCGGGTGTGGAACAACATGCGCTTTGGCGCCGGCGGCGTGGTTCTGCGCGGCGTCCAAAATTCCACCATCGACGACTGCGACTTCAGCAACCTGACCAATGGCGAGCACACCCGCCACACCGTAGACGACAAGACCGGCGCGCCCAAGACGGTCCACGAAGACGGCAACCACCTCATCCACGCGGTCTACCTCAACAACGGCTCGTCGGGCAACACCGTGAGCAACAACCGTTTTGACGGCGTCGGCGGCGATCCCGTGCGGGTCTCCAACGGCTCGAACGACAACACCATCGCCGGCAACCGCTCGCGCAACTCGGGCCAGCACGCGCTGGTCAGCAACTGGTTCAAACCGGCCAAAGGCGAAAAGGACTCGACCGGGACGGTGGTGCGCGACAACAAGATCGGCAACGCCTACGGCAAGAACGCGCGACTTGGCACCTACCACCGCAAGCAGTCCAAAGGGACGCAAGCGCAGGTGAGCAATACGGCGGTGTAGGGGCCCGTAAGGATCCAATCGATTTTCTGCGTGGGCCCAATGCTTGCTCAGTGGGTCGCAAGCTCGCGACTTTGCAAGTCGACTCGCCGCTCCGCTCCGCGCTTCTGTCGATCGACTTGTCTTTACAGAGGTTCTAAGCACTTGTGACACAAAAACTTGCCGTGTCGGCAAACTGGCTGGCACCGTGCCGCGGCCTGTTTGGCCGTCAGCGCGCGGCCCGCGAAACGTGCATTCGGCACGCATGGCAAGACGACCGGGTAGGTTCGCCCGCCCTATCGGTAGCATCGCCTGAGAGGTCTCATGGTCGCCGCCCAGCCTTTCGCGCCGACATTGCGCCGCAAGATGCTGGCGTGGGCGGACGCGCTCGCGCCCCTGCCACACGGCTACGCGTTTGCGGCGCTCGACCTGGATCAGGGGGTGTCGTTCGAACTGCGCGGCCCAGACGGCCCCTTGTGGGTCGAAGCGGACCTGGCCCCCGACGCCGGCTTTGCGCGCACCGCCCGCTTGCGCCTGACCCATCAGCCCCACGCGCTGAGCGCGCGGCAACGCCAGGTACTTGAAGCGGTCGTGCGACGACTGCAGCAACTGGACGACGGCGAGATTCCGGCCACGACGGGTGCGCAATTGGCGGTGCGTCACGTCACCGCCGACCGGGTGCTGGTGACCAGCCCCAACCTGCCGACCGACTACGCCATCAACCCGTACATCGGCTGCACGATTGGCTGTCAGTTCTGCAACGCGCGCTTTCGAGCCGAAGATGTGCGAGCGCTCGATGGGCGATCGCCGCGACCTTGGGGCGCCTGGCTCGACGCCAAGGTGGACGCGGCCGAGGTGCTGGCCCGCGAGGTGCAGACCGCGCGACCTGGCTCCGTGTGTTTTTCGCCCGTCATCACCGACCCGTATGTGGCGCTGGAAGGCAAGCTCGGGCTGACCCGCGCCTGCCTGCAAGTGTTAGC
>CAXRHS010000556.1:0-2531 GCA_964230235.1 Myxococcota bacterium | reverse complement strand
GCCACATCGACCTGCCGTACAGCCTGTGGAGCCTCGCCGCCGACGACAACCGCGGCATCGAAGGCATCTGCTTTGCTCACGGCCAGATATGGGTGGCAGTCGAACATGTCATCGAAAACAACGGCCAGCGCTTTGCGCCGATCGGCCGCTACGACGTGCAGACCAAGACCTGGACAGCGCTGCGCATGCTGTTGACCAGCACCCAAGGCCGGCTGTCGGCGCTGTCGTGCCAGCCACAGGCGGACGGCAAGGTCGAGTTGTGGGCCATCGAACGCTACTACGGCATCGTGCGCTGGCTGCGGGTGCCGCTGGACAACGCGACCACAGGCGATGTGGCGCCGTTCGTGCGCGCCGACCTCGCGGTCGCGGTGACGCCGGTGGTGGCCAACATCCCAAATTTCGAGGGGCTTTCAGCCGATCCGGCCACGCCGGGCGGCCTGTGGCTGTGCAACGACAACGATTCGGGCGGGACCGTCGACGGACCAAACTTGCTGGTTCGCTTGACGCCAACTGGTGGCGCCGCGCCGCCGTGAACGAGGGAGAACCATGAAAACCCTATGGATGACTGCCATCGCGACGCTGGCCATCGCTGTCGGTGTCCCCCGCGGCGCGTCGGCATGTGGCGGCTGTTTTTCGCCGCCCAGCAACGACAGCAAGCAGACGGTGGTGCAAAACGCCGAACGGGTGCTTTTCTGGCGCAACGAGACCACCAAGACCAGCTACGTGTGGATCGAGGTCGTCTATGCCGGTCTGGCCAAGGACTTTGGCTGGGTGTTGCCGGTGCCCAAGCAGCCCAAGGTCGGCGTCGGCACGCAACTGGTGTTCGATGGCCTGGACCGCCGCATGGGCATGCGCGTGGCTTTGCAGGCGGGGGCGATGGAGAATTGCCGCGACCCGCGCAGCGGCTGCGAGCCGGCCAACAAGACCGACTTTGCCGATGCCAGCGCGGCTGCTGTCGATATCGGTGCTGGCGCCCCGTGGCAGGACAGCGCCGAATGGGGGCCGCCCAAAGTGCCCGGCGTCGACGTTGTCGACAGTGGCTTTACCGGCCCCTACGAGTACGCGGTCATCAAAGGCAGCGACGCCGAAAAACTGTACGAGTGGCTGACCAAAGCCGGCTATGCCACCCCCGAAAAAGCCAAGCCGATCTTGCAGGTACACGCCACCAAGGGCGACCTGTTCGTGGCCATCAAGCTGCAAAACGGCCAAGGCATCAACGCCATCCGGCCGGTGACGTTGGAGATGGCCGACGCCGAGCCGTGCGTGCCGCTGCGCTTGACTTCGATCGCCGCGCAGGACGACATGACCGTCACGGTCACGGTTGCGGGCACCGGTCGCGCAGTCGTCAAGAACCACTTTGACGTGGTGGTCAACCCGCTGCGGCTGACGCTGCTCGACGCCAAAGAGCAGTTGCCGTGCCCGGCAGAGGCGCCCTTTGGCGCGACCTGCCACCGCCCCAAGAACTACGGCCAGGTGCTCGCCGCGGCGATCGATGAGGCACAAGGTCATGCGTTCACCACCGAGGCGTCGCTGGCTGGCGCCGCGATCGGCAAGCTGAGCCCGCTGCAAGACCTCAATCTGGTGCCGCTGCAAGAGGCCAAGACCCTGCTGGCCGTCGCCAATTTCGTGGCGCAGACCGACCTGCCGCTCAATGGCGAAATCATGTCGGCCTTACAGCCGGCAGTGGGCGCGGCGGGCCCAATCTTCATGACGGCCACGCAAGCCGAGGCGTGGGGTGCGCTCAAAGCCTGTGCCAAGTACTGGAACCTGACCGGCGCGCAAGACAGCTGTCCGTCCGGCAAGCTGACCCTGTCCAAGGCCAAGCTGCTGACCATCCCGGCCGACGGCGTCGGCGTCGCCAAGGCGTTCAAAGAGGCCATCATCGATCCGCTGTTCCTGGTCGGCGATGCGCTTGGCAAGGCGACGCGGACCACCCGCCTGGTCTTGCGCATCTCGCCCAACGAAATGGACCGCGACCCGGTGTTTGCGTTTGCGCCCTCGCTGCCTGAAGTGGCACCGGTGTGGGGCGTGCAGCAAAATCCTGTCTGCATCGACGGTTGGCTCAACGGCGAGCTGCGCACCCGCATGACCGTCAATGGCTTGGGCTCGTGGCTGGTCGGCAGCACGTCGATCATCGACCCGCTTTTCGTGCCGACGCCGGCGGCGATGCTCGTCCTGGTCCAAGAGGAGTCCGGGCCGCCGATTCCGATTGGCGGCGGCGACCTGGCCGTGGTCGACGCGGCGATTGCCGGTGCGCTGCCGGGCAAGCCGAGCCTGCCGACCGGGCTGGTGCTCAAGCCCTACACCATGTGGCAACCACCTGCCTCGGTCAACCCGGTGACGACGCTCGGCAAATGGAAGCAGCCCCCCAACTGCGTGCCCAAGCCGGGTTGGCAAGATGGCCAGTTGCCGCCGAGCGGTCAGGTTCCCGATGCGATGTCCAGCGGCGGCGACGTCAACGCGGGCAGTGGTGACGCAGGCGCCACGGGCGGCACCGACGTCGTCGCCAGCCTCGATGCCAAGGTGGGCGG
>CAXRHS010000555.1:0-2658 GCA_964230235.1 Myxococcota bacterium | reverse complement strand
GCAGTTCGTGCCCGGCAACGCTCGCAGCCTCCGGGTCTGCAGCGGTGCCGGCCGCCAGCGCTTTGGCCGCGGCCGCGTCAAAAGCCGCCGCGTCACCCGCGACGTAGGCCTTCTGCATCGCCGCGTAGAACTCGAGCACCGGCTGCGGCTTGCCCGCGTGCAGCGCCATCATGCCTTCGCCGACGTTGCGCCAGTCGCCCTTTTCGGTCGGCGGCAGCACCCGAAAATACGCCAGTTCGGCGATGGCCTGCGCCCTTTCTTGCCCGCCCTGGGTGTGCGCCCGCGCCAGTTCGTCGGCCAGACCTGCGCCACCTTCAATCTGCAGGGTGTGCTTGATGCGGTAGTACAGGTACAAACGGTCGAAAAGGTTGACGACCGCAGCCTGAAAGCGGGTGCGCTGCTTGGCGTCGACCCGCCGGGCCGCGCTCGCCTGTGATTGCAGCTTGGTGGTGTGGTTGCGCAGCTTGTCAAAGCTGTAGTACCGCTCGGCCGACTGCGGCATCCCCATCAACCCCAGCACGTCGGGGTCGTCCACCACGAAAATGGGATAGGTATCGGCCAATTGCGGCCGAAACATCGCGTCCAGCAGCCACTCGCTCGCGGACAACGTCCGGCCGTCGGCGCGCACGGTTTGTTTGCTGCGGATCATCAGCAGCGCGTTGCGCGCCAGCGAGTCGATCGGCTTGATGCGGCCACCTTCCTGGGCCGGCAACTGGCCAAAGGCCACCACATCTACGCCTTGTCGGCCTTTGGTGCCCCCGAAAAAGCCGCTGGCCGCAATCAGCGCTGCGGTCACCGCGGTCAGCCCCAAGGCAATGGCCCGCCCGTTCATGTCGCCCCCACCGCAGTGGCGCCGTGCACCCGCCGCCGCTGTAACCTGCCAAGACTGAATGCGAAGTGGACCATCAGGCCCAGCGTGACCAGGCTGCACGACACGTACGGCATCAGCCACCCGGGGTTCTGCACCACCTGCAGCACGCTCATGGTGTCGTTCTTGCCAAAGCTGGCCTGATAGAAGGTGCGACCTTCGTAGCGCAGCGGCTGGTTCATGTAGATGAGCACGGTGCGGTCTTCGCCGTTCTCTGGGTGCAAAAGGCGCACCAGACTTGAAAAGTTCTTCGGGATTTCGGTCCCGGGGTAGACGTCGTGGCTGAAGTCCTTCAGGGTCAGCGAATACGGCAGGTACTCGCGGCGCAGCCGCAGGTCGAGGCGGTAGTTGCGGCCCGCGTGGCTGAAGCCCTGCTGTGCCGAGATTCCGGCGCTGACCAGGAACACGCCCTTGCTGCTGCCGTCCGCCAGCACCTCGATGTGGGCCGACGGTGTGTCCTGGGTGTCGTCTGCAGTCGCCGGCGGCAATGCCTCGACGGTGATTTCGGGCCCGACTCCCGCCGTTGCGACCGGCTTGGGATCCTTGTCGGCGCGGTTGCGCAACTCGCTGTTGCGCATGTAGCGGACGACCTTGAGCTGCAATGGCGTCTTGGGGATCGCCACCGTGGCCCCGTCGCGCGCCAGCGACTGCGGTACGCCGTACTCGTCGTCAAAGGCGGCATCGGTGGTGTCGACGACCGCGATCTCGTATTCGCGCGACCGCTCGACGTAGTTGGCGCTGTGGCCTTCTTCGAACGTCAAGCGGGCATCGACCTGCAGGATCGCCGACACGAATTCGCCTGCGACCAGCAAGATGAGACCGATGTGTACAAGCCAGAGCCCCGATTTGCGCCAGGTCAGCTGCAGCCGGCGTATCTGGGCCACCGACAGGTTCAGGATGAGCAGGCCGCCCACGGGCGTGCCCCCTGGCAGCACCGGGATAGACCACGACGCGCCTTCCGGCTGCCACCACACCAGCCAGCTGCGCATGTAGCGCTCGACCGCGCCATGGGTGCCGAGATCGACTTGGGCCAGCGTGCACGCCAGCACCAGCACCATCAGCAGCGCCAACAACACGATGGCCAGCTTGAGCGAGGTCAGCGCGTCGAGCACCGTCATTGCGAACGACTTTTTGGCTTGGCTACTCAAGGCGCAGTGTCTCCAACAGGGCCAGCAGCCCTGGGCGCACGCCTTCCACTGCGGAAGGGTTGCCGTTGGTCTTGAAAAACCAGGTATCGCCGTTGTTGTCCGTCCAGATGGCGGCCAACATGCGCGTGGCATCTGCGCCTTGGCCAACGAAGTCATACAGATGGACAGCTCCAGCTTTGGAGGTGACGGTCGTTCGCAGGCCAGCCAACGCGGCGTCGTCCGCCGGGCCGAGGCCGACCTGACCGCGCCACCGGTTAACGTTTGCCAGTTCGCCGCCCGCCGTGCCGCCGAGCTTGACCACGGTCAATTCGGGCGCACCGTCGCCTTCAGGTTGTAGGGTCGCATAGCGCATGCCGTTGCCGGGCGTCTGCTTCCAGTTGGCTGGGAGCGTCCAAAGCGGCAACACGGCAGCAGCGGCTGTCGTCGTCTGTGGTTGAGCAGGCGCGACGGCAGCGGCGTGCGGATCGGCGGCGACAGCCTGCGCCGGCGTTGCCATCTTGGGAACGCGCGCATGGGTGACAAGGTCCTCGCCGCAGCCGGGCCACGCCACGCACATCGCCGCGAGCGCTGCGAAGCCGACACGGGCACGCCGCTTGGACGACCGACAGCCGGCGGTCGCGCGGCTGGATGGTGCAGTTGGGG
>CAXRHS010000554.1:0-3196 GCA_964230235.1 Myxococcota bacterium | reverse complement strand
TCACGACGACGGCACCCTTTTTGCAGGCCGTGCCCGCCCTGGCAAGGCTGAGCGAACCAAAAACCACAACGCAATCGCGGTGCAGCGGCCAGACCACCGTGGCTCGCCTGGGCTTGCCCCGCCAACTGCGGCGCTGGCGTCCATGCGCGGCGACACGCGCCCTCCGCGCTGCGCGGACAGGGCCGAGCAACCGGTGGCGTGGCCAGGGGCACCGCGATTGTCGCCCGCCAAAGCCTGGCGCTCGCCCGCTGCATCCACCGCCGCGCTGGGCGTGCTACCATGCCGACCCGCCCGCCCGTGGGCGATCCAGCCGGTGCTGCCGTGCCACGCCATCCCGAGTCTCTTTTGCTTGCGCAGCGTCCGCGGCGCAACCGTCGCACTGAAGTCTTGCGCGGGTTTGCCCGCGCGACTTTTCTGGGGCCCCAGCATCTGGTGCTGCCGCTTTTCATCCACGCAGGGCAAGGCCGCGAACCGATTGCCTCGATGCCCGGCTGCGAGCGGCTGTCCCTGTCCGAGCTGGTCCGCGAGGCCGAGGCCGCCCGCGCCGAGGGCATTGGCGCTGTCATCCTGTTTCCCAAGATCGCCGAAAGCCTCAAAACCTCGGACGGCGCGGAGTGCTACAACGACGCGGGCCTGGTTCCGCAAGCGATTCGGGCGCTCAAGGCGGCGCTGCCCGATCTACTGGTCCTGACCGACATCGCCTTGGACCCCTACAACAGCGACGGCCACGATGGCGTGGTCCGCGACGGCTACGTGCAAAACGACGAGACCGTCCGCATCCTATGTCAGCAGGCCCTGTGCCATGCCCGCGCCGGAGCCGACGTGGTTGCGCCTTCGGACATGATGGACGGCCGCATCGGCGCCATCCGGCAAGCATTTGAATCTGAAGGGTTTTGCGACGTCGCGATCCTGTCCTACACCGCCAAGTATGCGTCGGCCTACTACGGCCCCTTTCGCGACGCGCTCGACTCGGCACCCAAGTTTGGCGACAAGAAGACCTACCAGATGGACCCCGCCAACCACCGCGAGGCATTGCGAGAACTGGCGTTGGACGAAGCGGAGGGCGCCGATCTGGTGATGGTCAAGCCGGCCGGCCCGTACCTGGATGTCATCGCGCTGCTGCGCCAGCACACGGCCTTGCCGATCGCGGCCTACCAGGTATCGGGCGAATACGCCATGATCAAGGCCGCCTGCGCCAATGGCTGGCTCGACGAGCGCAAAGTGGTTCTGGAGTCCCTGCTCGGGATCCGCCGGGCCGGCGCCGACCTGATCTTGACCTACTTCGCCCGCCAGGCTGCTCGCTGGCTGCGCGGGCAGTGACCGCCGCGCAATGGCGTTTTCACCGCTGATGGCCCAGGTTTCCGCGACCTTGTGGGGCGCTCCTTTGGGGGCGTGGCCGTGGTTTGCCGTGTCGATCGCTGTGCTGGCGCTAGGCCCGGCCGTGCTCGGCGTCGCGCGGCGGTGGCCGGCGCTGTTGCGCGGACTCGATGGTTTTGTGCTGGCTTCAGTTGGCGGCATCGTGGTCGCCGATGTGCTGCCCGATGCGCTCGAGCGCGGGGGACCGCTGGCGCTGGTGCTGGTGGCGGCCGGTCTCATGGGGCCCGGCTGGCTGGAGGCGCGGCTGCACCGGGCCGCCAATACCGTACACACGGCGGCGCTGGCGATGGGCGTGCTCGGCCTGGCGCTGCACGCGGCCCTGGACGGCGCCGCGCTGGCGGGCGCAAGCGATGGCCAAGCAAAGGGTCTCGCGACGGCGGTCCTGCTGCACCGCCTGCCCGAAGGGCTGACCATCTGGTGGCTGCTCGCGCCAACCCAGGGGCCGCGGATTGCCGGCGGTGTGCTGGTGGGGGTGGCCGCGGCGACCGCGACCGGTTTCGGCCTGGCCGCGTTCGCCACGGACATCGTCTCCACTGGACCGCTGGCGTGGATGCAGGCGCTGGTCGCCGGGTCGCTGTTGCATGTGGTGTTTCACCGCACCCAGCAGGTTGGCGGCGATGCGCAGACCCGGGTAGACGGCTGGCACTGGGCCGCGGGCGTGGGTGCGCTGCTTGGCCTGGGGCTGTTGGTAGTGGTCTTGAGCCACCACGACGCCGCGGACGGCCATGCCCACCAGTCCGAGGTATTTTGGGATCTGGCCCGCGAGTCCGCGCTGGCGCTGGTGGTGGCCTATGCCGCGGCCGGGCTGGTGCAGTCGCTGCTACCGCCTGCCTCGCTGCGCTGGCTCGGCCGCGGATCGCGGCTCGGTCAGGCGCTGCGCGGAACCGCGTTCGGCTTGCCGCTGCCCATCTGCTCGTGTGGCGTGGTCCCGGTGTACCGGTCGCTGGCGCTGGCGGGTACACCGCCCGCGGCCGGCATTGCCTTTTTGGTCGCGACGCCCGAACTGGGCCTGGACGCGGTGCTGCTGTCGTTTCCGCTGCTGGGGCAGGGGCTTGCGGGCGTGCGCCTGGCGGCCGCGGCGTTGGTGGCGGTGGTCGTCGGCGTCGCCTTGGACTGGGCGGTGGAACGCGGCTGGACCGGTCCGGCGCTGCGCGGCGAACCGCCCAAGCTGCCCGAACACCCCACTGAACGCGGGTCGCGGCGCAAGCGGGCGCTTGACGGCCTGCGGATCGGTTTTGGCGACATGGTCGACCACACGGGGCCGTGGGTAGTGGTCGGTCTGGGCGTGGCCACGCTCGGCCAACCGCTGCTGGCAGGCGCCGACCTGGCGCGATGGCCGGCGGGCTTGGATGTGCCGATCTTCGCGCTGCTCGGCATGCCGATGTACGTGTGCGCTTCGGGCGCCACCCCGTTGGTGGCGGTCCTGCTTGCCGGCGGGGTGTCGCCGGGCGCGGGGTTGGCGTTCTTGATCACGGGCCCTGCGACCAATGTCAGCACGTTCGGCGTGTTGGCGCGGCTGCACGGCCGGCGGTTCGCGCTCGGGTTCGTGGCTATTGCGGCGACTGCAGCGATCGCACTGGGTTGGGCGACCAATCTGCTGCTGCAGGGCTATCGCGTGCCGGCGATCGGCGGACCGGACCACGAGCACCATGGCTGGGTGGACCAGGGCGCCCTTGCCGTGCTGGTGGCATTGCTGGTGGCAAGTCTGTTGCGCCAGGGGCCGCGCGGCTTCTTGGGCCAGGTCCTCGACGTCGCGCGGGTTGGGCACGACCACGGACATGACCACGGACATGACCACGGACATGACCACGGACACGGG